>DATKVP010000262.1:0-4698 GCA_035530015.1 Anaerolineae bacterium
CCGTGCGCTCCAAAAGGCCAGTCCATCAGCTCCTTCCTGGCCACCATCGCGCCCAGGGGCATCCCAGAGGCTATGCCCTTGGCGATGAGAGTGATGTCTGGCGCCACTCCCCAGTGTTCGATGGAGAACCACTTCCCGGTGCGCCCCATGCCCATCTGTATCTCATCCGCAACGAAGAGGATGCCCCATCTCTCCGCCAACTCCTTCAGCCGAGCGTGGTACTCTGGTGGTGGAACGACGTATCCCCCCTCACCCTGAATAGGTTCCACGAAGATGGCCGCCACCTCATCGCCCGGCACCAGCTGCTTGAAGAGGGTCTCCTCGATGTAGTCGACGCAGTGGAGATCGCAGGATGGGTACTCCAGGTTGTAGGCGCAGCGATAGCAGTACCCGTAGGGCACGTGAGTCACGCCCGGCAACAGTGGGGCAAAACCTCGGAGCTGCACGACCTTGCTCGCCGTGAGGGAGAGGGCGCCCAGCGTTCGCCCATGAAAGGAGCCCAGGAAGGCCAGAACGCGGGGGCGTCCACTGTGGAAACGCGCCAGCTTCAGAGCCGCTTCAACCGCCTCCGCGCCTGAATTGGTGAAGAACAGCTGCTTGGGATAATCACCTGGCACGAGAGAGTTGATCTTCTCGGCGAGCTCGATCTGGACCGCGTAGTAGAAATCGGTGCCGGCCATGTGGAGGAACCTGGCCGCCTGTTCTTGGATGGCTTCCACCACCTTGGGATGAGCATGTCCCGTCGCCGCCACGGCGACACCCGCGTTGAAGTCGATGTACCGATTCCCGTCTACGTCCCAGGCCAGGGACCCTTCTCCCCGGGCCATGACGAAGGGGTATGCCCGCGTGTAGGATGGAGAGACAGCATCCCGATCCCGTGCAACGTAGTCCCGGGCAACAGGGCCCGGGACTTCACTACTCAGATCAACCAGCTTTGGGTCGCGCATCACGAACCTCCGCAGAAATCATCCTCGCACTGCCCTCACCCCCCACCCACCAGGGGCAGCAGCTTCACCTTGTCGCCGGGCCGAAGCGGGTGATCCTTCGACTTCTGGCGGCCGTTCACCATGACGATGGCCACCAGCTCCGGGTTGAACCCCAGTTCCTGAACCACCTCCCGGACGGTCTGTCCAGGCTCGATGGTAAGCGATGCGTGCGCAGGGCCGTACTCCCTCAGCAGTCCAACCAGTGTCAGTTCGACGTTGTCGTCCACCACTACTGTTCGATGCTCCAAACCCCACTCACACCGTCACGAAATCGAGGTCCAGTTCGTCCAGCTTCTCCCGAGTGGGAATGCCGTTCTGGTCCCAGCCCCGCTGTTCGTAGTACATGTCCAGCAGCTTGTCCACGTTCTCTTTCGAGACCACCTTGCCCTTGCTGGGACCCGTGGGCACGGGGTCCGTGTACCAGCGGGCCGGTGGATAGTCCCACTCCCGGCCGAATCCGGGCTGCTCCCTCACCCAGAACGCCCTGGTCAAGTTCCATACCCGCTCGGCGACGTGGATCAGGTCTTCCCAGGAACGATCCAGACCGGTGATGGCCTTCATCGCCGGCACGTAGGAGTCCAGCGGCAAGCCCAGTTCTACCCACTGCAGGCGGCAGCCACCCAGACAGTCGAACAGCGGGCGGATGTGCTGTAGCTCGATGACCTTCGCGGCCTTGTCCGGCGTCACGGCATCGCGCCCCACCTCGATGTCGTAGGTGATAGCCCACGCACGGTTGTGATGCGCCCCGATGTCGGCTGTCATATAGGCGAGCATCATCGCGGGAGCATCTCGCGATTCGTATCCGCTGATCTCCAGCCCTTTGATCTGCATGGCGAAATCGCTGCTGTCGCCGCCGAAGACCTGCGCCGCGTGGCGCGCCCCCTCAGCCAGCACATCGCCGACGCCCTCGCGCTTGGCGATCTTCTTGATCAGTTCGAAGACAGCCTCGGAGTCTCCAAAGCTCAGCGCGAGCCCGTCGGTATCCTCCGTAGTGATGATCCCCTTCTCGAAGCACTCTGTGGCGAAGGCGATCACATTTCCGGTAGAGATGGTGTCTATACCCAGTTCGTCGCACAGATAGTTCGCGTAGGCCACGTCCTCTATGTCAGCTACCCCGACATCCGTCCCCAGAAAAGCGGCCGTCTCGTACTCAGGCCCTTCCACACGAACGTCCCATTTCTTGGTGTAGGAGTACTTCCCGCAGGCGCATGGACACCCGAAGCAAGCCTTGTCTGTGACGACGATGCGCTCGCGCATGTACTCGCCCGTCATCTTGCTCATGTCTTCGAAATGCCCCGTCTGGAAGTTGCGCGTAGGGAAGGAACCCCACTCATTGGAGGGGACATTCACGCCAGCCGTCCCCAGGCGCACCCATACGTCCCACCCGTCGCTCGCCTTGCAGAAGTCGTACATCTCCCGCCCTACGCGACGGAACTCGCCGATGTCTGCCACGGGAATGCTCTTCCGACCCCTGACCGCGATGGCCTTGAGCTTCTTCGAGCCCATGACCGTTCCCACGCCGGCGCGCCCGGCCTGACGACCGAAATCGTGGCAGATGCACCCGAATTTCACCAGATTCTCAGCGCCCGGGCCAATGAGAGCGATCTGGAAATCCTCCCCGAGCTCCTTCTTCAGAGCTGTTTCTGCTGTGATGGCGCCCTGACCCCAGTAGGCTCGAGCATCCCGCAGCTCTACCGTGTCATCATCGATGAACAGATACACAGGCTCGGGCGACATCCCTTCCACAATGATAAGATCATAGCCAGCGTACTTCATCTCCGCGCTGAGCAGCCCACCCACGTTGCTGTCAGCGTATCCGCCTGTTGCCGGCGACTTGGCCGCGAACGTGGTCTTGCCGGATCCCGGAATCAGCAGCCCTGATATGGGGCCGGCAGCGACGACGAGCTTGTTGGCCTCCCCCAGCGGATCGACACCCTTCTCCAACTCCGAGTAGAGGACTTTGGCCGCGAAGCCCCGCCCTCCCAGGTAATCCTTAGCCAGATCCGGGTCGAGCTCCGACTTCTCGATCGTTCCCCGGGTCAGATTCACTCTCAATACCTGTCCACCATATCCGTTCAACATTACCTCGTCTCCCCTGAGAGCATTTCCTTGGCCTTGACTATGTGCCGTATTCGGACGTCGGGCCCCTCAACTGCCGCTCCAACCCTCGTCTTTCTCTGCGAATCCGGGTGCTCGCGTGGGCCCTTCTCCTTCCCTCGCACCCTGCTACTCCACGTACAGTGCCCCGTAGGCGCAGAAATGCACACACTCCCCGCACAGATTGCACTCAAAGGGCGCCTTCTGGTCCGGGTGAGTGAAGATGACGTTCTCAGGGCACACGCTCACACATTCCAGGCAAGCGGTGCACTCCTCGGCATTTATGTAGTAGGCCCCCTTCTCGTTCTGAACTATGGCCTCCACAGGGCACACCTCAGCACACTCCCCGCATTGAGTGCACGTGCGCACCTCGAAGACACCCGGATCCGGGAACTTGGGATCTATGGCCAGACACGACTTCTTGGGGTTGTTCTCCTGGAAATGATACAGAGAACACGCCAGCTGACACAGCCTGCAACCCGTACACTTAGTACTATCAGCCCTCAGATGCATCGCCACCTCCTTTGGCTACGTTTGTCAGGTTCACGGTCGCGACCTCAAGGATAGCCGAACCTCCGGCGTATGTCAAGAATAAATACAGAATATGCCATATATCATACAAGACATAGGATCGGAGCAGGTGGCAGTGGGGGCAGGACGCTCAGATAGCAGCGGATGACCATTCTACCGGATGCACCTGGAACGCTAATTCCCCGCCGACCTTGTTTACTGGTGGGAAGATGACCTCCAATCCGCCGCCCGCCAGGCCCAGGTCAAACCCCTACAACATGGTCAAGAGGAGCCAACTCCCCAGGCCGGCGAAGAAGACGACCGTCAACACCTTCACCAGCGCCGCGTGGCGACGCATGAACCCCGCCAACTGCAAAGTGGTCGTGCCGTAGTACACCAGGAGGAAGATGATCACCAACGGCACGATGAACATCAGGTTGTAGAGGACTAGGTATAGAAAGGCGTTGGCGCGCAGCTCGGGAACGCCGGCGACGAAGATGATCGTGGGCAGATAGACCTGCCCGGTGCAGGCAAACTCCAGGAGCGAGACCAGGAACCCCGTAACGAAGGCCGCCCACACGTAGTTCCTCACACTGGCGCCCTCTCTTATGGCCCGGCGCACGCGCCTGCGCAGAAAGTCAGGCAGTTTCAGAGCCATCTCCTCGTGCTTGCCCTTCCTGATCTTGTAGAGATCGTACAGGGCCACAATCGCCAGCACGAGGCAGAACAGACCGGTGCCGAGGTAGACCACCCGGGACAGGGTTTGCACAACTCCCAGCGAATGAACGAACCCCAGGACCCCGGCGCCCACGAGCAGATAGGCCAGGAAGACCGCCCCGGTGAAGGCGCTGCCCACCAGCAATATCTCTCTACCTTTTCGCTCCATCGCCGCCAGGTAGGACACGAAGAAGATGATGGTCGTGAAGGCACATGGGTTCAGCCCATCCAGCAGGCCTGCACCCAGCACAGCCACGAAAGAGAAGGACTTGAAGCGCTGGATAATGCGGTTGATGGCCTCCGGGGATTCCTCCTCCAACCCCTCCCAGGGAGGTATGCACCCTACCTGACTATGCGTCTGGATCACATCTTCCAGCCGCTCGACGGT
>DATKVP010000263.1:0-5394 GCA_035530015.1 Anaerolineae bacterium
TCCGGCCACAATGGTCATGGTGGTCCTCCGGGACACTATGCATGGTGTGCACGATGACTTTGGCTCAGGTGAGTACAGCAGCGCTAGTGGTGGTTGCATTAGTCTTTGACTTTCTGAATGGCTTCCACGACAGCGCCAATATCGTGGCCACGATGATATCTTCCAGGGCTATGGGGCCGCGAAGGGCGCTCCTGCTCAGCGCCATCGCGCACTTCTCAGCTCCCTTCCTCTTCGGGGTGGCGGTGGCCACGACCATGGGGAAGGATGTTGTGAGCCCGGAAACCATCACCGTTTCTGTGGTGATGGCCGCACTTCTGAGCGCTATCGCCTGGAACCTCGTCACCTGGTTCTTGGGGTTGCCATCGAGTTCCTCTCATGCGCTATTGGGCGGGATCGTCGGCGCAGTGACCGTGGCCAGTGGGCTGGGCGCGCTTCACGGGGAGGGGGTGCTGAAGGTGGTTGCCGCTCTGATCGCGTCACCAGTGCTGGGGCTTGCCTTTGGCTACCTGCTGATGAAGCTGGTGCTGTTTCTGGTTCGAGGTGCCACACCACGGGTCAACTGGTTCTTCAAACGCGGGCAGGTGCTGACGGCTGTGGCGCTGGCGCTGAGCCACGGCACCAACGATGCCCAGAAGACCATGGGCATCATAACCATGGGCCTGGTGGCCGGTGGCTTCCTCGGTGAGTTCGCCGTGCCGGTTTGGGTGATTGTCCTGTCTGCGGCCGCGATTTCCCTGGGGACGGCGCTGGGAGGGTGGCGCATCATCAGGACCCTGGGCGCTGGTCTCTATCGCCTCAGGGCCGTGGATGGTTTTGTCTCTCAAGCTTCGTCCGCGGGAGTCATCCTGGGGGCGGCAATTATGGGCGGACCCGTAAGCACGACTCAGGTGGTGAGCTCGTCCATCATGGGTACCGGTTCCGCACAACGGGTCTCCAAGGTGCGGTGGGGTGTTGCGGTCGATATTCTTACGGCCTGGTTGCTGACGATACCTGTCACCGCGGTAGGAGCAGCACTGCTCTACTTCCCGCTTGATCGCGTCCTAGGAGGTGTTTAGGCTATGGGGTTCAAGGAGTTCCTAAGACCAAGGCAGGACAAGTTCCTGCGTATGATTGCTAACCAGGCCGAAAAGACGCTGGAGGGTATGGACGCGCTCGAGGACTATATGAGAAACGGTGGCGCGGAAGCGGCCAGGGGGGTGATCCAGGCAGAGAAGGAGGCCGACGAGCTACGCCGCATCCTCGTGGACGAGTTGAACCGTACCTTTGTCACGCCTATAGACAGGGAGGACATCTTCGCGCTGTCTCGCGCCATAGATGACATCCTCGATTATGGTGACTCCACGGTGGAAGAGATGACCATCCTGGAGATCTCCCCGAACAAGCATCTGCATCGGATGGCTTCTCTGCTCAGGGATGCGGCCAAAGAGATACATTTGGCGACTCTGCGGCTGAAGGACCACCCCGGCGTGGCCTACGAACATGCCATGAGGGCGAAGGCTCTCGAGAACAGGATGGAAACCATCTACCGCGAAGCGCTGGCCGATCTCTTCAGCGGTCCTGCTGACTGCGAGCGCATAGTGCAGATGCTGAAGGTGAGGGAACTCTACCGTCACCTGAGTAACTCTGCAGACAGGGGTGACGAGGCCGCCAACGTGATCACGGATATCGTGGTCAAGATGACCTAGTCTGAGGCCAGGGTGAGTTGGATGAACCGGGTGGTGTTGCTCACGGGTGAGCGAGGCGTTGGCAAGACTCATCTCTGCCAGCAGTTGGTGGTCCAAGCGCGCAAGTCTGGGTACTCGTGCGCAGGGGTGCTTTCGCCGGCCATCATCTCCGAGGGAGAGAAGGTGGGCATCGATTTGGTTGACGCGGCGACCGGCGAGAAGCGCCTGCTGGCTGAGGCTGACCATGCAGGCGGTGAGGTTCGTTGGGGCAAATACAGGTTCGTTCGGGCGACATTGGAGTGGGGCGCAGAGGTGTTGCGGGGCTCGACTCCTTGCGATCTCCTGGTAGTGGATGAGTTGGGGCCCCTGGAGCTGAAACTGGGACAGGGGTTGGTCGCTGCTCTGGATGTGTTGGACGAGGGAGCCTTCTCACTGGCCCTGGTGGTGGTGCGCCTGGAGCTGGTGGACAGCATGAGAGAGCGACTGCGTCCCGCTGAGACCAGCATCCTGGAAGTGGATCTCCAGAATCGGGAACAGCTTCCGGGACAGATTCTGTCTCTCTTGGACCAGATAGGGTTGCAGCGCGACTTGCCCCATGGGGCGGACCGGTGTATAATACGTGATTGAGAGATAGGTTCTCCGACCCAACGTACCTAAAGGCGGATGCCCATGGGCGTTGGGCGGCAGGGTACAGCCTGAAAAGGCTATGCCTCCCGTGTTCGGAAAGGAGGATCGCTGGCGTAGACTAGGCACTCCTTTCCAGGAGTGTCTTTTTGTTGGAGTGGGCGCATGATGGATCAGGAGATCGTCAAGGAACTTGGAACGGCCGCGGAGGACGATGGGCGGTTGACGTGTGCGACGATGCACAGGATAGCCAGGAAGCTCGGAGTCGAGCCCATCGAGGTCGGCAGGGTGGCGACCGAGGGTGACATCCACGCTTCGCAGTGCCAGCTGGGTCTCTTCGGTCACGCTCGGAGGGGTCAGGGGAAGGGCCGCATCGTTCAAGCAGACGTGGAGGTGAGCGATGAACTGGCGGAGCACATGCGGGCTGCACTGGTGGACGGCAGACTGCCATGTGCAGCGGCGTGGGACATCGCCACAGAATTGAAGCTGAACCGTATCGACCTCGGCAATGCCGCTGAGACGCTGGACATCTCTATCGCACCTTGTCAACTGGGGTTCTTCTAACCCTTACTACATAGACCGCTGTGTTCTCCGACCCAGCGAGCCTAAAGGTTCAGGCCAAGGGACGCTGGGCGTTAGGGTATGGCCCGAAAGGGCTATGCCTCCCGTGCTTGGAAAGGAGAGCGTTGCCTAGGGCTCTATCCGCTATCTGGATACTTGCCTCCTTCCGGCACAAGACACCATCGAAAAAGGGGGTGAGAATCGACACAGAGTGGCGTTGATAGAGTTTTTTTGTGTTCTCCAGTGGTGTTGGGGAAACGGTTAGGATAGGAGGCAGAGAAAGGTGAGAGTATTGAAGTATTCTGGATTGGTGCTTCTGGTCGCGGCCGTGCTCTTGATTGCCGGATGCGGCGGCACTGTTGGCCCGCAGTCGCCTGAGGTGGACTGGACGCTCAACGTTGAAGGCGAGGTTGGGAACTCTTTGGCGCTGAGCTATGCGGATCTGGCAGCTATGGAACAGTCATCGCTGAGTCAGGTCCTGATGCAGAAGTCACGCGGTGAGGACACAGTCAACGACTGGGAGGGTGTGTCCTTGAGCGCCATCATGGAGCAGGCGGAGGCGGTCCCCGCAGCCAGCCGCATAACCGCCATGGCCGCCGATGGGTATGCGATCATGATCCCCATGGCGGATCTGGAGAACGCCATCGTCGCTTTGAAGATGGATGGTGACTGGATCACCACGTCCGACCCCGACCACGGCCCGATTCGGCTAGTGGTGCCGAACAAGCCGTCCAACCATTGGATCTTCCAGTTGGAGATGATTGTGGTAGAGGGTGCAGGTGCACTCCCACCGCAGGTGGACTGGCAGTTGTCGTTCGAGGGTGCGATGGACAACGAGCGGACCTTCGAATACGTCCAACTCTCCGGCCAGGAACTGGTATTGCTGGAGGGTGTGCTGGTGCAAAGCAAGAGCGGGGAGAGCACGCACGATTTCGAGGGTGTCCCGCTGACGACGCTCTTTGACCTGACGGCTGTGCGCGGCGACGCCGAGACGATCACCGCTACTGCGGTGGATGGGTACAGCGTCACCATAGCGATTTCTGATCTGGGTAAAGACGCCATGGTTGCGTTCAAGATGGATGGTGAGTGGCTTGCCAGCTCCGACCCCGAGAGCCCCATTCGGCTCGTGGTACCGGGGCTTCCCGCGAGCCACTGGGTTTCCCAGATGGTCAGCATCACGGTGGAGTAGGGGCCGGTTCTGGCTGACGCCCATAGTGCAAAGGGGTGGTGACGCTTTCGGCGTCGCCGCCCCTTCTTCTATCCGCAGGTAGTCTGAGTTGGCCTACATGCTCGATTCCACACTCACCACGTCAGAGATCCACTCCCCCTTGTGCAGATCAGGCAGCAAGAGGGTAGATTTGCCATAGTAGATCGTGAGGATAGCCTGCTCTGCCTGACGAGCATCGATGATGTGAGTCTCTCCGTCGGCATCTGTCACGCTGAGGGTGGCGAAGTCAGGATGGGACACTACGCTGGCAATGGGCGCTCCTGTATGCAAGTGAGAGTACTCTCCCTCTCTCACCTGGCCGTCCTCCTCGCTGCGATACATGGGATGGCTGCGCTCTGCCACGACCGTCAGGGTATTCTCTCTCAGCAGGCGGCCTATGGAGGTGGCGCGCCCGTCGATGATGATGGGTAGGTCTTCGCGCACCACGATGATCTTGCTGATGCCCTTGAGCCAGGTGGAAATGTGCAGGTTGTCGTCCTGGAATCGGATCCCCTCGAGGTACGGCAGGAGCAGGGAACGTCCGGTTACGTTCTCTCTTGCTAGCGTCACTATCCCGCCGTCGGTGGAGATGAGGCTCACCTCCTTGAAGTCCTGTACTCCGTTCTCAGCCATCAGATCCGGGAGGGACAGGCTGACCTGGCCCGCATGGCGGTAGGGAAGGATGTCATTGACACTGATCCACCTGGGCTCGGGGACGTCGCCGGTCAGCAGGACCAGGGCGTTGAACGGTACGTCGGAAAGGTTGATAGCTCCGTGGAGTTGGTGGCAGCTCACGCAACGGAACTCCGCAGATACTCCCGCCAGTCGTGGCGAGATGAGCAAGCCAGCTACGCTACCCACCACCCCGATGGCGATGCCCACTAGGACCGTGGCTATCGTCGCTACATTGACAGAGATGTGCCTTTTCACCGTTGTTAGCCTCCTCTAGAGTCGTGGCGGGGCGATCCACGCCACAGCGATGAGCCCCACGGCCAGCAGGACCAGAGCCAGGAAGTCCCATTTGGTATACCTGGTGGTCCGCCTGTAGGTGCGCGTGGGGTATTTGCCGAAGCAGCGCCCCTCCATGGACACTGCGAGTTCGTCGACCTTGCTCAGCGCGGACACCAGTAGCGGTAGGATCAGCTGGCGGGCGAGAGTGACGAACTTCCGGGGGCTACGGACGTCATACTTGACCCCCCTTGTCAGCTGAGCCTGGTAGACGGTATTACTCTCGACCTCGAAGATCGGCGCCAGACGGAGCGCGGTGATGAGAACGAAGCCGTACCTGTAGGGCAGACCGATCTGCATCAAGGCATACGCCAGGGAGCTGGGATCTGT
>DATKVP010000264.1:0-3282 GCA_035530015.1 Anaerolineae bacterium
CAAGGAGGTCGTGCGACACTGGAAGGAGAAGCCGTTGCATAGCATGGGTTGGGGCTTCGCTGTGTGGCTGGCTTTCTTCATTGCTGTCCCGGCGTTGTTCGTGGTGATGATCTTGCTGGTGGTGATCGTGGGGCTGGCTACATTAGGTGGGCTGGTCTTCCCCATTGCTGGTACCTTCATGGTCTTGGAGAGCGCACTCGTTGTGGGCTTCTCCATCATCGCCATCTACATCACCAAGGTAGCCTTCAGCTATCTCATCGGCTGGCTGATTCTGAAGAACACCGCTTCGGGATGGGTGGACAGAGCGATGGGGTTGATTCCTCTCCTCATAGGACTGGTCATCTTCGTGCTGGTGAGGAGCGTCCCCTTCCTCGGTGCGCTGTTCAGCTTTGTCGTCACCATCTTCGGACTCGGTGCGATCTGGCTGCTGGCCTGGGTGCGCATCTACAAGTCAAAGGGGGCGGCTTCGGCTTAGAGTCTTCGCTGCCCGCCCATGGACTCGGGTTCGAGTTTTGAACACTGAGGGTGGAGGCACGGCACTGCCTCCACCCTTTCTACTTGTCGTCCCCGAGTTGCTGATCTCTGGTTCGGGGTGGGCGGGATAGCATCGCTGAGGCCAGCGACCCTCACTGGCGCCTCGCCTGCCGGGCAGAGGGGCGGGCCAGATAGACGAGGAGGATGGAGATGTCGGCCGGGTTGACGCCGCTGATGCGGGAGGCCTGGCCCACGGTTGCGGGACGGAAGTGGGTCAGCTTCTCCTGAGCCTCCCTTCTCATACCCGCAACGCGGCCGTAGTCGAAGGAGTCGGGTATGCGGTGGTGCTCCAGGCGGCACATCCGCTCTATTTGCAGACGCTGTTTCTCGATGTAGCCGGCATACTTGGCCTCGATGGTCACTTGTTGTGCGGCATCGGACTCCAATCGTTTGCCGGCGGGCGCCAGTGTTTGGAGCATGGCGTAGGTAGTCTCCGGGCGGCGCAGGAATTGGAGGGCGTTGACGCCGTCGTGCAGAGGGGGAAGGTCCCAGGCTGCGAGTTGCCCGTTGGTCTCCGCCGTGGGGCGCAGCCAGTTGTCGCTGAGGCGAGCCAGCTCCGCTTCTATCGCCTTACGTTTCCTCTCTACAGCCTGGTGGCGTAGCCTGTCCACGAGGCCGAGATCGTAGCCGATGGGCGATAGGCGGAGATCGGCGTTGTCCTGCCGCAGCAGAAGCCGGTACTCCGCGCGAGAGGTCATCATGCGGTACGGCTCACCGATGTCCTTGGTGACGAGGTCATCAATGAGAACGCCGATGTACGCCTCGTCGCGACCGAGGATCACGGCAGGTTCCCCGCGCACCTTGCGAGCGGCGTTGATGCCTGCCAGAAGCCCCTGGGCCGCGGCCTCTTCGTAGCCCGACGTGCCGTTGATTTGCCCCGCGTGGTAGAGTCCCTCCATCAGCTTTGTTTCCAGAGAAGCGCAAATCTGAGATGAAGGGACGTAGTCGTACTCAACGGCATAGCCGTAGCGAAGAACTTCCACCTCCTGCAAGGCAGGAATGGTGCGCAGCATAGCCAGTTGGACGTCCTCGGGCAGGCTGGTGAAAGCTCCCTGGACGTACACCTGGTTCGTGTGCCAGCCCTCGGGTTCCAGGAAGAGTTGGTGAGCGTGCTTGTCGGGGAACCTGGATACTTTGATCTCAATGCTGGGGCAGTAGCGAGGCCCGCCGGCCTCGATGGTTCCATCATATAGTGGAGCGCGATGCAGGTTGGAGGTGATCACGTCGTGGGTCCGCTGGTTGGTGTGGACCAGATAGCAGGGCAGCTGTGGACGCCACTGTATCTGCGAAGGTATGGGGTAGACCGGGTTGGGCGCTCGCTGCGCCAGCAGTGGTTCGGGTGGTCCTAGGCCTGCCTCAGGGTACACGAAACTGAAATACAGGGGGGACTCGCTGCCCAGCTGGACATGGGTCTGGGCGAAATCCACGGTCCGAGCATCTACACGAGGAGGCGTGTCTGTCTTCAGCCGCTCGACCTTGAAACCCAGCCCTCTGAGGGACTGGGACATAGCGATTGCCGGCTTCTCTCCGTCTCGACCTCCCGGCCAGACGTGTTCGCCCTTGGTGAGGCGACCGTTGAGGAAGGTCCCCGTGGTGAGGACAACCGTCTTGGCCGAGTAGCTCCTGCCGTCGGCGGTGAGCACCGCTTCGACCCTGTCGTTCTTGACGAGGAGCTCTTGCGCAATTGCCTGTCTTAGGTCGAGGCCGGGCGTGTTCTCCAGGGTGTTCCTCATGGTGGTGGAGTAGAGGCGACGGTCTGCCTGGGCTCTGAGGGCGTGAACCGCCGGCCCTTTACTCTCGTTCAAGAGGCGAATCTGAATGGACGTACGGTCGATGTTTCTCGCCTGTTCCCCGCCCAGAGCCCCGATCTCGCGGGTCAGGTGGGCTTTCGCCGGTCCGCCCACGCTGGGGTTACAGGGCATCTCAGCGACGTGCTCCAGGCTGATGGTGAGCAGCAGGGTTCGGCAACCCAGCCTGGCAGCGGCCAGGGCCGCTTCGCATCCGGCGTGGCCTGCGCCTACGACAATGACGTCATAGGAGTCATTCATCTGATCTCGTCATCATCTCCCTGCAAGTAGTATATAGTAGCGCCTCCGGTGCTGCAAAGATTGGAGGCTGGCCAGGAGCGTTCCAGTCAGGAGTCGGCGTATCTGATGGCTCGGGCTTGATAAGGCGGACCTTTTGTGCTCTAATACCCCCAACTCGGAAGGTTGTACCGTAGAGGCCTGGCATGGAAGCCAGGCTCGGGGTCGCTCTGGTGCTCAGCCTGTGGTTGATCGAGTGGCAGCGCTGGAAGCGATGAGTGTGCGGGTTCGAGATCCGCGCCGTTGAGGCATCGAGAGTTGCGCCTCCTTCTCTATGCGTGCCTGCCGCTGGAGGAGGCGAGCATAGTGAAGCAGAGACTGCGGAGTTCGTTTCCGCGAGCGGTGATGAGTGAATGAAGAACCAGGAGACCTCACAGTCAGTTCAGAGGATGATTTATGCCAGTGATCCGCTGGCGAGGCTGCTCATGGATAGGCTCGGCTTGAGACAGCACACGATGGCGCTGATCGGTCTTGGTTGGGGCGTCGTGTACTTGTTCGTGCTCCCCGCCATCTTCGGCAGCTTGGGCAGCAGAGACGGGTATCTGGGTAGTATGGCGGACTGGCACGCTCAGATACTCCTACTACTGGTCTTCCCGCTCACGTGCGCCTTCTACGTGTGGCAGCCGAGGGCTATCGCAGGCGTCTACGAGGCCATGGGTTTGCA
>DATKVP010000265.1:0-3892 GCA_035530015.1 Anaerolineae bacterium
GTATGGACGCTCAACATCGCTATTCTATACATCGTTGCTGCCTTGCCTTGCCAGTCGCAGGTTGTAGATCTCGGTCCGCACTCCGCCGAAGCGGTACTTGTATTCCTCTTCCCCTCGCAGGAAATCGAAGACCTTGAGTCCACGTTCGATGGCGTCCCGGATGCAGTGGGCTAGAAGTACGATGCCCGTGCTCAGGGAAGGGTACAGGTCGGGTTCATAACCGGAGTTGTACACCATGAACGCGTCGTCGAATTCGAAACAGAACATGGAGGCAACCCTCGTATTGTTGACCGAGAGAAAGGCGAGCCTCAGCCATCCGCGGTCGAGCGCGCTGTGAGCGACTTCACGAAAGAAGCCCTGCATTCTATCGTCCATGAACGCCTTCTTGTGGCCACCACTCTGGCGGTGCAGCCGCACGAATTCGTCTACTTCCTCGTCGAGCGTGGCTGGATCATCTGCGTACTGCCAGTGGACGGCCGCCTCGCGACTGGCCTTGCGCATCTTCCGACGAACCTCGTGACGCTGCTTCTTGTTGAGCAGCGCCAGGTAGTCTTCCCACGTTGAGGGCAGAGCGATGACGGGACATACCTCCTCGACACGCGACATGACCTCGACCTGGCCCGAGCGAGCGGCGAGTGCCGGTAGGAGCTTCAGAGTTGGGGATGACGAGGGCACGTTGTGAAGGTCCAGCACATCCCAGGCGTCACTGTATTCGTTGGTCAGAAAACTCCACAGAGCGCCGTACACCTTCTCTGCTCTGCCATCCGCGACCACCAGTACATCGAGATAGTCGGAGACATCGACTCCACCCACAGGCTGAAGTATCCGCGGCCCCTCGATGCTCGGTAGGGAGCACAGCGGCGCCAAGCCGACCAACTCGTCATCGTCGCGGATGGCCAGGATAGACAATTGCGCCTGCCCGCCGAACCAGTCCCACCAGGTGTTCTGCCACTCCCAGGTCAGGAACACTGTGTTGGCACTGCTGCGCCGAAGCAGGGACTTCCATTCCCGCTCCAGAGTTGGGAATGCGTCGTCGTCGGTATGGTTCTCTACACTCAGTTCTTTGCTCACGTCCCATCTCCATTATAGCCATTTACGCGGCAGGCTGCCAGGAAGGTTGACTTCCTGATCAGGGTGCCGAAAAGAGAACCGTGCCAGAGCCGCCACCTCATGCATCCTGGGCCCTGTCTTGTGCCTGTCGGAGGGTTGGTTCTAAAGGGCGATCGTGCGGTGCAGGGAGCGTGAATGCCGTCCTATGCATTCCCGCGGGGCTCCATGCGACCTTGCTTTCTTCAGCTTGCACTGGTTTCCCAACTGTGCTACAATTCCGCCGCGTCTCCTGTCGTGCGCGTGATGCTTTGATCAACGTTTTGAGCCAATACCTCACTAAAGGGAGCCGTACTCTGGAGGTTCTGTCCGCGAGGGCACAACCGATAGGTAGGCACCCACCTGCCACTGCAGGTTCAAAACAATGATAGCACACGGCAAGGTGGGGGACGCAGGTACAGCCAACAGTCCGCTCAGGTCTGTTGGCTGTATCATTTCTGGCGAGCGTCAGGAGGTGGAGACCCTTCCTTTTTGGCCGGCAGGTGTGCTAGAATCAACGTCGTGGACTGAGGGGGCCATGGGTTCTATTCATAGGTTCGATGGTAATGAGGCTCGCTTCGACTGGGAGGGCATCTCCGAGCAGGCGTACGAGTCGCCCGAAGTACGCGGCGCGAGTGTTCGATGGCTGATAGGGCCGGTGGAAGGCGCCCCTCACTTCGCGGTGCGCTTCTTCGAGATTGAGCCTGGTGGGTGCACTTCGCTAGACAGGCATGAACACGACCACGGTGTGGTCGTGCTCAGAGGGCGCGGCGAGATGTTTCTGGGGGACGACGTCACCGAGCTCGGCTATGGAGACGTCGTCTATGTTTCGCCAAACGAGCTGCATCAGTTTAGATGTGTTGGTGGTGAGCCGTTTGGCTTTCTGTGCATCATCCCCGCTCCAAGGAGTGTGGGCCAATGAAGGCGGTGGTATACCTTGGGCCTGGCGAACTGAGCTACCAGGAGGTGGAGACCCCGCAGGTTGGGCCTGGCGAGTTGCTGGTGAAGACCAGGGCGGCCTTGACTTGCGGAACTGATGTGAAGACCTTCCGGCGAGGCCATCATCTCATGCAGCCGCCGATGCTGTTTGGGCACGAGTTCGCCGGTGACGTGGCCGAGGTTGGGGAGGGAGTCGCGGGCTTCGCTGAAGGCATGCGGGTCGTGGCTGCCAACTCAGCTCCGTGCAACGAATGCTACTTTTGTCAGCACGGCCGACACAACCTGTGTGAGAGTATCCTGTTCAATTGGGGAGCGTTCGCCGAGTACGTCAGAGTGCCGGCCCGCATTGTGAACACCAATCTGTACGAGATCCCCTCAGATCTCCGATATGAAGAGGCAGCCCTGCTCGAGCCGCTGGCCTGCGTCGTGTTAGGAAACGAGGCGGCGAGCATCTCGCCCGGAGATACCGTAGTCATCGCCGGAGGTGGTGGCCCCATTGGACTCATGCATCTCCAGCTGGCGCGACACAACGGAGCACGCCAGGCCGTGGTGATTGATCTGAAGGACTCGAGGCTGCAACTTGCCGAGGAGTTGGGCGCAACGCATACCATCAATCCGGCCTGTGAGGACCCCGTGCAGGGCGTCAAGGACCTGACAGAGGGTCGCGGTGCCGATGTGGTCATCGAGACGGCTGGCGTACCTGAGTTGTGGCAGCTGTCTCTGCAACTGGTACGTAACGGTGGTACCGTGGTGATGTTCGGTGGTTGCCCAGGCGGCTGTCAGGTATCCATTGACACGGACAGGGTCCACTACGGAGAGCTGACCATAAGGGGCGTTTTTCATCACACGCCGAAGACGGTCGCCAGGGCACTGCAGCTCCTGAGCGACCGGGTGGTCAAGGCCGATTCGCTTATCACCGCGCGAGTACCACTCAAGGACACGCAGAAGGCGCTGGAGAAGGTGATATCAGGTGAGGCCATCAAGATGGCCATCACTCCCTAACGGAGACCAGGAACCACAGATGAGAGTCGCCAAGTACTACGGTTGGGACGATGTTCGCCTGGAGAACATGGAGGTGCCGGAAATCGGCCCTGGAGAGATGTTGGTCCAGGTGCGGGCGTGCGGGTTGTGCGGGAGTGACTTGATGGAGTGGTACGCGGACAGCAAGGCGCCTGCGGTGCTAGGGCACGAGCCGGTGGGGTTCGTGTCGCAGGTGGGAAGCGGTGTCGCGGATTTCACGCCAGGGGATAGGGTCTTCGTTCATCACCACGTGCCCTGTTTCGTGTGCCACTATTGTAGGCGAGGCAACTACTCCTGCTGTGAGACCTTCAAGAAGAACGGCATCTATCCCGGTGGCTTTGCTGAGTACGTCAGAGTTGCGGCGCGCAACGTGGAGTTTGATGTGCTCCCCGTCCCGGAGGGCATGCCCTTCGAGGAGGCCACCTTGATCGAGCCGATCGCCTGCGCGATCAGGGGGATTGAGCGGGCGGCCGTCAAGCCTGGCGACACGGTGCTGATCATCGGGGCAGGCGTCAGCGGACTGCTGTTCACCCAGCTGTCCAGACTGTGGGGGGCAGGTCTGGTGATGGTGTCGGATCTGGTGGATTATCGCCTGGAGCGAGCGCTGGAGTGCGGGGCCCACGCCAGCCTCAATCCTGCGGTCGATGATCTTCAGGGCGAAGTGCAGAGGATCGCCGGCAGACCAGGAGCAGACGTGGTAATCGTTACCGTGGGGAATCCGGCCGTGATGGAGCAGGGCCTGCGGCTGGCTGCCAAGGGAGGGACCGTCCTCATCTACGCACCCCTGCCGCCCGGCGATACGCTTCCCGTCGACGTGTGCGACCTGCTCTTTTCGGAGAAGACCCTG
>DATKVP010000266.1:0-5083 GCA_035530015.1 Anaerolineae bacterium
CGGAAGGTTTGAATGGAGGCCACGACCATGGGATCATCCCTGGTCCAGAGGCCCGAGTCCGGACTGCGAAAATCAGGGATACCGGAGGGAGTACTGATCCCAGCGCCGGTGAAGGCTACAGCGTACCGCGCCGCTATGAGGAGTTCACTGGCCCTGCGGATGTTGTCCTCTGGTGACACGTGTCCGGCACCGTCACTACGGATCGAAGACCGACCGCTGCTCCGGCCCCGTCCATAGCTGCTCCCCGCTGGCCACGCGGTGAGCATACCGCGTAGTCTCAGGGAGTCGATAGCCACGGCAACAGGCCAGGACGTACTCTATCGCCGTGTCCAGGCTCACCCGATGGCCCACAGAGACGTATACCGGGCTTACATTGTCGCGGGTGCGTAGCACGGCACCCAGGATCTCATCACCGTCGTACAGGTGGACGTATGAGCCAGCTTCCGGTCTGGGTTCTTGGTGCGTGCCACACAAACGCGATTTCGCACACCCGATAGATGGCTTGTCCAGAATCACCCCAACGTGGCTGGCAATGCCAAAACGCCTCGGATGGGCCACGCCCTGACCGTCAAAGACGAAGAGGTCGGGTTCCGTCTCCAACCGGTCGCAGGCGGCGAGAATGGCAGGTGCTTCCCTGAAGGACAGATAGCCAGGAACGTACGGCATGCTCGCCGGCATCGTAGAGAGGCTCTGCTCCACGGGGGTCATGGAGGGATAGGCCAGTACGACGACGGCAGCCCTGGCCAAGTTCCCTTCCATACCTACGTCGACCCCGGCCACCGTGCTTACGTCCCCCAAATCAGCCTCAGAGGACACCCTGTCGCGCAAGCCCAACTGTATCTCTTTGGCCTCGGCGGTAGATACTGACCAGGAATGAGGCGCGACTGTGTTCATGCGACCAACCCGGAGAGGCCTCTTGGCTAGCTCGTGCTACTCGTTGAACATCTCCCCCACAGAGATGCCAAGGTAGATGCGCCTGATCACCTCCCCCAGAAGAGGAGCGACGGAAAGGACCTTGATCTGGACGTCCTTCATCTTCGCTCTCTTCTCCTCAGAGATGGGAACAGTGTTAGTAATGACCAACTCCGTGAGTCCCGCCTCGTTCAGACGCTCTGGCCCGGGATGGGAGAGGATAGCGTGGGTCACGCAGGCGTAGACGTCCTTCGCGCCCTTCGACTTGAGGAACTTCGTCGCGTCTCGCACGGTGCCGGCGGTGTCGATTTCATCATCGAAGATGATGGCGTTCTTGCCCTCGATCTCACCGATGAGGCTGAGGACCTCTGTCTTTCTGCCCTCTCGACGCTCGCGACGCTTTTCAATGATAGCGAGAGGGATTTGCAGCGCCTCGGCGAAGTCGCGGCCCAGCTTGGTCGCCCCCACGTCCGGGGCGACGACCACGGCGTCCTCGACGCCTTTCTCGATGAAATACTCGCTCAGCATGTGGAACGCAGTGATATCGTCGACAGGGATGGTGAAGAAACCCTGGATCTGATCAGCGTGCAGGTCCATGGTCATGAAACGGGTAGCGCCAGCGGCGGTGATCATGTCAGCCACCAGGCGCGCCGTGATGGCTACCCGGGGCTGATCCTTCTTGTCCGTGCGACTGTATCCGAAATAGGTAATCACGGCCGTAATGTCCGCTGCAGAGTCGCGTCTCAGAGCATCGATCATGATCAGCAACTCCATCAGGTTGTCGTTCACCGGCGCACATGTGGGTTGCACGATGAAGACGTGCTGGCCGCGGACGCTGCTATGCAACCTCACGAACGTATTGTCATTCGCAAACTTGAAAACGTCTGAACCGCGCAATGGACAACCCAGATACTCACATATCTCTTGGGCCAGAGCGGGGTTTGCGGTCCCGGTGAAGACGGCCAAGTCTTCGTACATAGTCAAACCTCCTAGTCTACTGCTTTCCCGGGTGGCGATTCCCGACCAACGAAATCCTGCCGCAGAATCGCCATGTGCAGGGCGTCATGATACACTCCGTCTCGGAACAAAGCCTCCCGGGCTCGACCTTCGTGGAGAAAACCGCATTTCTCGTAACATCGGATCGCCCGCTCGTTGAAATCGAATACCGAGAGATAGAATCGATGCAAGTTCATCTCGCCGAAGGCAAAACGGAGTAAGGCGGTGATCGCATCGCTGCCGTAGCCCCGTCCCCAGTACTCCTTCTCGGCGATGACAACCCCCAGCAGGGCGCTGCGGTTCTTCCAGTCCAGGTCATGCAGGCCGATACTCCCGATGGTAACGCCCTCCTCGGTCTCAATGCCGAAGATGCGGCTGCTATCGTCCTTCAAGTGCGCAGCGAACCATTCCTCCTCTTCGGCCTTCGACATTGGCAGGTACATCTTCAGATAATGCCGCACTTCAGGATCGTTGAACCACCTCACGAAGGTAGGGATATCTTCGCGCTCAATGGCTCGCAGGCGCGTCTTCTGTCCCAGGATCACGACCTGCCTCCCTTTTCCTCCTCCTGGGCAGCCAATCCATGGAGGAACGACTCCAGCAGGGTGTCCGCAGCCGTGTAGGGATCCATCTCCCGGTCACAGACTCCCGCGGCCAGGGAATCCCACTGCTCTTCACTCACCTGGTGAAGCAACCGGTCCAGCAACCCCTGTCCCAGTATCCGCCTCAATTCCTCCTCTGCCAGTCTCTTCTTGCGAGCAAGCAACTGACCGCTGTCCCTCAAGTGGAGCAGGTGCCGCTGTACGGCGTCCGCCACCAGGGCCGCACCCTCACCCTGCAAGGCGATGGTCTTGAGCAGGGGTGGCCGCCACACCGTCGCATCGTGGGTCTCATCCATGTCCAGCATCATCTGCAGCGTGAGGTAGGTCCTGTCCGCCCCGTTCCGGTCTGCCTTGTTGACGACGAAGATGTCTGCGATCTCGAACAATCCGGCCTTGATGGCCTGGATGTCGTCCCCCAGGCCAGGTGCATCGACCACGATCACAGTGTGCGCCGCGCGGGCGATCTCCACCTCCGATTGCCCCGCACCCACCGTCTCCACCATGATCAGATCACAGTGGAAAGCATCAAGGACTTTGATGGCATCGCCTGTAGCCCGCGCGAGACCCCCCAGCTGTCCTCTGGAGGCCATACTGCGGATGAAGATGCCCTCGTCGGTGCTGAGTTTCTGCATGCGGATACGGTCACCGAGCAAGGCTCCGCCGCTGAAGGGGCTGGTGGGGTCGACGGCGATGATGCCCACCGTCATCTCGCGCGCTCTGAATGCCTTGGCCAGTTCGTAGACCAGCGTGCTCTTGCCAGTTCCAGGGGAGCCAGTCACCCCAACGATGTGTGCGCGGCCTGTATGGGGATAGAGGGCTGCTATCGCGTCGCGAGCAGCAGGGCCACCGTCTTCCATCAGAGTAACGAGTTGTGCCGCGGCCCTGCGATCGCCAGCGAGCAAACGGTCAACCAGATCCAAGTTCAGTCCTTCTTCGCGTGTTCCCTGATGAAGCCTACGATCTCTTCCCCCGATGCGCCTGGCCCAAAGACCCCCGCTATGCCCATGTCGTTCAGGGCCGGCACGTCGTCGTCGGGGATGATGCCTCCCACCAAGAACAGAACGTTGTCAAGACCCCTCTCCTTCGCCAGATCTGCGATCGCGGGGAGAAGCGTCATGTGGGCTCCGGATAGAATGCTGAGACCGATGACGTCCACATCTTCCTGCAAGGCGGCTGCCACTACCATCTCTGGTGTCTGCCGCAGTCCGGTGTAGATCACCTCCATGCCAGCATCCCGCAAGATGCGAGCGACCACCTTCACACCACGGTCGTGACCATCCAAACCTGGCTTGGCGACCAACACCCTGATCTTCCTCTCCGACATGGATCCCTCCTGAGGCATGTCCCAACCACCGCCCGGTATTATACCGCAATGTCCCTGACTTGCCAATCGCTCTGCCCTCCTCTATAATCGTCCCCATGCTGAGCACTGAGAAGAAGTGGCTGGACTACTCGCTGCCCGTCATGGAGGAAATGCGGAAGGAATTGGCGGCCACGGACGCGGTCGTTCTGGCGGCTCGCACGGGCACACAGTTCTCCAAGTCCGAGGAGGACCGCGGGCGGTTCATCCTGGAGTACCTCGGCCAGCCATACCACATCAGCTATCCGGAGTTTGAGGCGCGCGACGTGGAAGCGGTCCAAGAATGCGCACCCGGCCTGCGCTTCCTTTTCCTACACTACTTCCGCAAGGCCGATGGATCCCGCCTGGCTGATCGCTGGATCGCATACCGGGAGTTGCCGGATGGTATGTTCTATTTCCATGCCTTCCAGGGATATTCGGGGACTCGGTTGGTGAAGGCCTTCGAGAACGATCTCGCTAGGTTCGAGGAAGCTGCGTCCCGGGCCGGAGGGGAAGCGCTGTCGCATGGCGACGCCGGATTCATGTTTCGGCCTCTGCCCAGGGTGCCTATGGCCGTCCTCTACTGGCTAGGCGACGACGAGTTCCCTCCCAACGCCAACGTGCTCTTTGACGCCTCGGCAGGTCACTACCTCTCCACCGACGGGCTTGCTGTGCTGGGCAGCGAGCTGTGCAGCAAGATTTTGCGTCAAGCCTAGAACCTCACCGGCAAACCGATGAAACGACATCTATTGCGCGCACTCCTGCTGGCGGTCCTCCTCTGGCCCGCTGCACTGCACTCCCAAGCTCCAGTCCGAGAAGGTGCCGGGTCTCAGGCTCAGCCCTCCCAGGATCGCGCTTCCTGGCCCGCGTATCGCCCTGGTCAGATCCTGGTCAAGTTCCGCCCGCAGACGCCTCAGCAGGACCGGCTGCGGGCGTTGGGCACCCAAGACCTGCCCGTTCTGGAGGACCTGCCTGATCTGCAACTGCAGCGAGTGGCCGCGCCTGAGGGTCAAGAGCATCAGATCGTAGAAGCGCTGAACAACGACCCCCGCGTGGAGTACGCCGAGCTGGACTACGCTGTTCACGCCACGATCACGCCCAACGACGACTACTTCCATCTTCAGTGGGGCCCAGTGAAGATCCAGGCACCGGCGGCCTGGGACGAGGCTACCGGCGGCTCGGACGTCATCATCGCTATCATCGACACGGGAGTGGACCTGGATCACCCCGATCT
>DATKVP010000267.1:0-7944 GCA_035530015.1 Anaerolineae bacterium
GATCTGGAGAAGGAGATCGTGCGAGAGATGGAGCGCGTGGAGGCGATGGGTGGCATCGTCAAGGCTATCAGCGAGGGTTTCATCCAGCGGGCGGTGGCGCGGCAGGCTTATCTGTACGAGCAGGGCATCCAGAGTGGAGAGATCGTCAAGGTCGGCGTCAATAAGTACCGCATTGAGGAGGAGGAGCGCGACGTTGAACTCCACGAGTACAGTCAGGAACAGGCTGAGGAGAAGACGCGCCGCCTGGACGAACTCAGGTCCCAGCGTGATGGGGCAAAGGTCAGCGAGGCTCTGGAAAGCCTTCGTCGGGCAGCACAAGGGAGCGGGAACCTCATGCCGTACATCATGGATGCGGTGCGGGTCTACGCGACGCTCGGTGAGATGACCCAGGTGCTGAAGGACGTTTTCGGTGAGTTCAAGGAGCCAGTCGGCCTCTAGACTCTTCGTCGTCGGCTGGGTCCCTTACTCTTGTTGCTCGGAAGGAGATCCCCACAGAGTGGATATCGGGCGCGGGAATCTTGGACGTGAACCGGATGCTGGCTGGGCCGCGTCTTCTTCGGACCCCGGGTGATTTGCCCGCGATGTCGTTGGTCCAGCACGCAGAGGAGATTCTGAGGGCCGTCCTTGGCCATTCACCACAGCGCACGTGGAATCTGTGAGAGGACGGGGTGATCCCGTAGAGAAGGGTCGGGCCTGAGGCGCAAACCCGCGACGGGGTACGGTCTGTGTGCGCACGCGCCAAGGGACCAAGTGAGGAATTGGGGGAAGTGAGAGCATGCGTATCGGCATCGACGTAGGAGGGACGTTCACAGACATTGTGGTGATCGACGACCTGAGCGGTCGGATTCACTACACCAAGGTTCTGACCACCCACGGTGACCTTGCCAGGGGAGTCATCAATGGCATCGACAAGATCCTGGGTATGGTGGACAACTCTTTCGAGCAAGTGGACTACATGGTTCATGGCACCACGATAGGCACCAATGCCCTCATTGAACGTAAGGGGGCGCGTACGGGCCTGCTATCCACTGAAGGGATGCGAGACATCCTGGAGATAGGGCGCATTGAACGCCCCGCAGCCGGCCTGTACGACATCTTCGTTGACACACCCCTGCCTCTGGTGCCGCGGTATCTTCGGCTCGACGTGCGGGAGCGCGTGGGGGCGGAGGGCGAGGTGGTGGTGCCGCTGGATGAGGATTCCGCTCGCCAGGCGGTGCAGGTCCTGAGCGACCAGGCTGTCGAATCCATAGCCATCTGTTTCCTTTTCAGTTTCCGCAACCCAGCGCATGAGGAGCGAGTGAGGGAGATCTGTGAGGAGGTGTTCCCCGAGGCTGCCGTCTCCATCTCCTGTGAAATCGCTCCTGAGTTCCGCGAGTTCGAGCGTACCTCCACCACGGTCATCAACGCCTATCTGACTCCGGTGGTGGAGCGATATCTGGATAACCTGGAGGGCCAGCTGCTGGACCGGTACGGCGATGTAGATCTGCGCATCATGCAGGCCAGCGGCGGTTCCATGACCACTGAAATGGCGAAGCATCGTGCCGTCACTGTCGTGAACTCGGGGCCTGCGGGTGGCGCTCTGGCCGCTGCCTATGTCGGGCGCCTGACGGGCGATGAGCAAGTCATCAGTGTGGACATGGGGGGCACCAGCTTTGATGTAGGAGTCATAGACCGCGGTGAGCCTCGAGTTGCGCCCGAAAGCCAGTTCGAGGGTTTCCCCGTCAAGATACCCATCCTGGATGTCGAGGCCATCGGCGCTGGAGGGGGAAGTCTGGCCTGGATCGACGAAGGCGGTGCGCTGAATGTGGGTCCGGAGAGTGCGGGATCGGACCCTGGTCCGGCCTGCTATGGACTCGGTGGGGAGAGACCGACGGTCACCGACGCCAACCTGGTGCTCGGGCGTCTTAACTCCGACTACTTCCTGGGCGGGGAGATGAAGCTGTATCCCGAACTGGCCGAGAGGGCCATCATCGAGCACGTGGCCGAGCCGCTCGGGGTTTCCCTCGAGGAGGCAGCCAGCGGCATCATTCGCGTGGTGAACGCGAACATGGAACGAGCGATCAGCGTCAACTCCACTGAGAAGGGCTTTGATGTGCGGGAGTTCGCGCTTCTGCCCTTCGGAGGGGCGGGACCGCTGCATGCGGTGGAACTGGCGCAGGACCTGGAGATGAAGAAGGTGGTTGTTCCCCCCTACGCTGGGACGTTCTCCGCAGTGGGTCTTCTTGTGGCCAATACACGCTACGACTTTGCGTCGGCGGTCGCCAAGAACGAGGACGAACTGACGCCCGAAGAACTGCTGGCGGCTTTCAGGGAGCTGGAGGACCGTGGCAAGGCTCGGCTGAAGGCCCAAAGGGTGCCCGAGGATCAGATTGAGATTCTGTGGTCAGGAGACCTGAGGTACGAAGGTCAATCTTACGAGATCAGCACGCCGGTAGCCCACAGGGACACTTTCACCAGGGCGGACATCGAAGAGATCGTGAACCAGTTCCACGACTTGCACTACCGCATCTACGCCTATGGCTCCGTCGATGAGAAGGTGGAGTTCATCAATCTCCGCGTGGCGGCCATTGGCAAGGTGCCCGAGATATCGCTGGCCCACAATGGCGCCGGGGACGGCGACGCTGAGGTGGCGCGCAAAGGTACGCGCTCCGCTCACTTCCCCTCGGGGGGCTTCACCGATGCGGCGATCTACGATCGAGCTCTGTTGCAGCCTGGTCACACGGTCAGCGGCCCGGCACTGATCGAGGAAGTGGCGTCGACCACGGTCATCACTCCGGGGTTGAAAGGGACCGTGGACGCGTACGGCAATATCATCATCCCTCTTTCCTGAGGAACGGGAAGTGGTTTCACCAGTTCAGGAGGTATCCGGTGGCCTACAAGGCTGATTCCATAACTATGCAGGTCATTCGCTATGCCATGGAGCAGGCCGCTGACGAGATGGGGCGGACCCTGGTTCGTACGGCGCGCTCCACGATCATCAAAGAGATCGAGGACATGACCTGCTCCATCTTTGACCGCTACGGCAATACCATCGCCCAAGCTCACCATGCGCCCATGCTGCTCACGGGCTTCGAGCTGGGGATGCGTGCTCTCGTCGATAAGTATGGACCCGAGGATCTCGATGAGGGTGATCTGATCATGTTCAACGACCCGTATGCTGGCGGCCAGCACGTCATGGATATGGTGACCTTCGCGCCCGCGCACTACGAGGGGAAGTTGATCGGGTTCACGGGCAGCATAGCACACCACTCAGACATGGGTGGCGCTGTGCCAGGGGGAACGGCCGGCGGTCTAACGGAGATCTATCTGGAGGGCCTTCGTTTCCCCATGGTCAAGCTCTACAAGAAGGGCCAGGAGGATCTCGAGCTCTTCGGTATCCTGGAGAACAACATCCGCGTCCCGGACAAGACTCTCGGAGACATTCGAGCACAGGCCTCGGCCGATTTTGTGGGTGTGCAGAGGCTTCGCGACATCTTCGATAAGTACGGCGTCGGCGTGGTGCAAGAGTGCCAGAAAATGCTCCTGGACTACTCGGAGAGCCGCATCCGCGCTGGCCTGAGAAAGCTGCCCGACGGCACATACAGTGGCGTTGACTGGATCGACGATGATGGGCAGTCTGACGAGCCGATAAGGTTGCAGGTGAACATCCACAAGCGGGGCGACGAGGTGGTTGTGGACTTCGATGGCACTGCCCAGCAGGTGAAGGGCAACATCAACTGTCCGATAGCCACCGTCCACGCCGCTGTCTACTACGCCCTCATCGCTGTGATTGATCCACACGTGCCCCCGAACTCGGGCTGCTATCGTCCCTTCAGAGTGGAGGCTGAGGAGGGGTTGATCGTCAATCCCAGGATGCCTGCCGCCATGGGTGCTCGTACCAACACATCCCAGAAGATAGCTGAGGCCATGATGCTGGCCCTGTCGGAGGCCGCCCCGGAGAGAGTTCAGGCTGGTTGCCATGGCCAGATCACCAACTGCGGGTATAGCGGCTACCATCCCAAGACAGGCAAGCGCTTCGTTCTTATCGACATTCAGGGCGGGGGCGCGGGTGCCAGGCCCACGAAGGATGGTAGGGACGGACAGGATTCGCATCTGGCTCGCTTCAAGAACACCCCCATCGAAGCCGTCGAGCTCGAGTATCCAGTACGGATTCGCAGATACGATTTCATCCCGGACTCCGGCGGCGCGGGCAAGTATCGCGGCGGGTTAGCAGTCCGTCGCGACGTGGAGATCCTGATCGACGATGTGTCTCTGGCGCGTTATGGGGACCGGCAGCGCTTTGGTGCCTTTGGTCTCTTCGGCGGTATGGAAGGGAGCAAGGGCAGGTTCGTCCTCGATCCCGACACCGCTCAGGAGAGGCCCCTGAAGTCGAAGGGTCTCGATATGCTCACGAAGGGGCAGGTGGTCAGCCTGCGCTTGCCAGGTGCTGGAGGATACGGCGATCCACTGGAGCGGGATCAGGAGCTGCTGTTGCGGGATGTCAGAGACGGTAAGGTCTCCCTCGAAAGCGCCCACCAGGACTACAAGGTGGTTATTGACCCCAAGACCTTCCAGATAGACGAAGAGGCCACGCAGAAGCTGAGGAAAGGGTGAGTGCCGCATGGCCAACTCCATCTTGGACAACGTCGACTACTCCGAGCCCGACGGAGCTATCACCTTCAAGGATGTGCGGTATATGCTGATCAGGCCCGATACAGTGGTGGACTTCCAGAAGGCTGTGGAGGCTGAGTTGGGCGACCGCGTAGCTGAGATGATGATGGCAGGAGGCTACACCGGGGGCTCGCGATCATCCAGGAGGTACAAGGAGGTCTTTGACTACTCGGACGAAGAGATATTGGCCTTCATGTGCCGTATGGGCCGCGAGATTGGGTGGGGCGACTTCGAGGTGGAGGAGTTCGACGCGAAAGGGAGGGAGTTGATCGTCCTGGTCAGGAACTCTGCCTTCGCCGAGGCCTACGGCAGTGCGGACAAAGGCGTATGCCACATGATCCGTGGTGTGATGGCCGGCATGGCTGCGGGCATCTTCGGCACGGGCGTGCACTCAGAGGAGACGCACTGCCGCGCCAAAGGCGACGACCATTGTCGTTTCGTCATTGCTGGCTGATGGAAGCCCCGCCGGAGGCGCGAGCACACGCTACCGCCGGTTGAGAGGGAAGACCGCAACAGTAGGTGGGGAGCGTCTACAGAAAGGAAGCGTCGATTGAGCGAGTCGAGACAGGAAGTACTACTTGGCAATGAGGCCATTGCACGAGGTATCGTGGAGAGCGGATGCCATGTTGTGACGTCCTACCCTGGTACGCCCAGCTCTGAGATCTTGCCCGCCGTTGTGCGCTTCAAGAAGGAGCTGGACCTGGACAGTCACGTGGAGTGGAGCATCAACGAAAAGGTGGCTTACGAGGTGGCCCTGGCGGCCAGCTACACTGGCAAGCGTGCCGCTGTGATCATGAAACAGGTGGGCCTCAATGTGGCTGCTGATCCTCTGATGAGCTCCGCGTATACTGGGGTTAAGGGTGGATTCGTCGTCATCTCCTGCGATGATCCAGGGCCCCACTCCTCTCAGACAGAACAGGACAGTCGTTTCTTTGCCATGTTCGCCAAGGTACCAGCCCTCGATCCTTCCAGCCCTCGCGAGGCCAGGGAGATGGTCAAGGCCGCCTTCGATATCTCGGAGAGGCAGCATGTGCCGGTCATCCTGCGGCCCACCCTCCGCGTTTCTCACGCGAGACAGAATATCGAGTTCATGCCTGTCCTGAAGGTGGAGCGGCCTGCCGATTTCGAGAAGGATCCTGGGCGCTGGGCGGCGACGCCACGCTTTCGCCTCCAACTGCACAAGGAGCTAAATGAGAAGCTCCAAAGTATCCAAGAGGAGTTCGAGACCTCTGACCTCAACACCTCTGTGTCAGGACAGGATCGGAGGCTGGGTTTCATCGCCGGGGGAACCAGCTACTCCGTGTTGAAAGACACTCTCAGGGAATTGGGGCTGGAGGGAAGGTTCCCCATCCTCAAGATCGGTACTCCCTATCCCCTCCCTCAGAGGCTGGTGGCAGACTTCGTCGCGGGCTGCGAGCAGGTGCTGGTCCTCGAGGAGACGGACGCGGTGATTGAGTTGCAGATCTTGGATAAGCGCAAGGTGCTGGGCCGCCTCAACGGCGTGGTCCCCTCGGCTGGTGAGTTGACCCCGGAGATGTTGGGCCAACTCCTGGTGCAAAAAGCCGGCGTACTGGGCGCCGAAGTTCCCCAGGAGATCGATACATTCGAACTGGCTCAGCTGGTCGGGGAGCTCGGGTTGCCTGTCCGGCGACCGCGATTGTGCCCCGGCTGCATGCATCGAGCAGCCTTCTTCGGCATGAAGAGGGCCCTGGGGCCCAAGGGCATCTATCCTGGCGACATCGGATGTTACACGCTGGGAGTCAACCTCGAGGCGGTGGACACAGTGCTGGACATGGGCGGTTCGGTGACCATCGCCAGCGGCCTCTATCAGGCCTATTCGCAAGACGGCCTGGACGTGCCTATCGCGGCCACTATCGGCGATTCCACCTTCCTACATTCGGGCGTAGCCCCGCTGGCCAATGCTGTCTACAATGGGGCCCGTTTTGTGCTGGTCATCCTGGACAACGGCACAACGGCCATGACAGGTATGCAGCCCACCGCGGATTCGGGCGTGTTGGCTGACGGAGGCATGGGTCAGAGGGTGGCCATCAAAGGCCTGGTTGAGGCGTGCGGGGTGAAGTTTATCGAGGAGATCGATCCCTACAAGGTCAAGGAGTTTGAGGCAGTGGTGAAGCGCGCGAGGGATCACACGCGAGAGCCGGACGGTGGTGTTGCCGTGATCATCGCCAAGCATCCCTGCGTGCTGTTTGACCCCAGTCCCCTGCGGAAGAACCCTGTGCGGGTCATGGTGACTGAGGAATGCGACGGCTGCCAGTATTGCCGGATCGCCTTCGAATGCCCGGCTCTGGTCATGGACGAGACTCAGAGTCGCGTGGTGGTGGATCGGCGGATTTGTGTGAGTTGTGGGGTGTGTACTGAGGCTTGTCCAAAGGGGTGTATCGTTGAAGCCGAGGGATGAAATGGACGCGAAGTTGATACTGGCCGGTCTGGGGGGGCAGGGCGTGCTCTTCGCCACACGGGTGTTCTCGGAGACGGCACTGGCTCTGGGTTATGAGATCCTGGGTTCCGAGACCCACGGCATGAGCCAGCGGGGAGGGTCGGTCATCTCCCATCTGAAGCTGGGTGCTTACGACAGCCCTTTGGTGCGGCAAGGCACCGCTGACATCTTGTTTGCCTTCGACGAGCAAGAGGCGTACCGAACTCTGGCTTTTCTGCGGCGTGGTGGTCTGTGCTTCGTCAACAGCGCCCAGGGCGATTTCTGGGACGAGGGGGTGGCGAGATACATGGCCGAGAATGACATCACGGCCTATTCATACGGGGCAGACAGCGTGGCTCTCAAGCTGCGATCTCCACGTTCTGCCAATCTGGCCCTCCTAGGCTACGGCACGAGTGTAACTGAGACACCCTTCGGCCACGACCAGGTCCGGTCCACCATTGAGCGCATAACGCCACCGGGATTCGGAGAGGCTAACCTGGTCGCTTTTGATGCCGGCTATCGGAGGCAGTGATGAAGTGGGAGAAGTACCTCTTTCCCGCCTCGGTCGCGGAGGCATTGAGCATCCTGGCTGAGTATGAGGGGCAGGCGAGGGTGATCGCTGGGGGGACGGACCTGGTTCCCCAGCTGAACAAGAAGGAGCGGACGGTCAAGTGCCTGGTGGACCTCAGCCGTGTCGCGGAGCTCAAGGGTATCCACGACCAGGGGGGTGTGATCAGGATCGGTGCTGGCGTGACTCACCAACAGATAGCCGCGTCGCCGCTGCTTCGACAGAAAGCGGCCGTGCTGGCCGACGGTGCAGCAGCAGTGGGCTCCCCGCAGATACGCTGCATGGGAAC
>DATKVP010000268.1:0-8471 GCA_035530015.1 Anaerolineae bacterium
TGGGGCTCACGCTCCAGCCTGGGCAACCATCCAGCCAAAAGGGCCGCCGCCAGCAGCGCCAGCCCTGCCCCGAAGAAGAAGGGCGCCGCCGGACCGAACCCCTGCCAGGGACCCAGTCCACGCCACAGCAGCCCGGCGAGAAAGCTGGCCGGCAAGGCCGTAACCCCTACCACTGCGTTGTACAGTCCGTAGGCCGTCCCGCGCTGCTCGGGCTTGACGATGTCCGCCACCAAAGCCCTCGCCACACCCTCCGTGACCCCGTAGTACACTCCATACAAGGCGTAGAGTATCCACACCTGCCATCCGGCGCCAGCGAGGGCGAAGCCCAGGTATACCAGACCATATAGCAGCCAGCCACCCGCGATCACCCGCCGCCGCCCGACGCGATCCGAAAGCATCCCGGCAGGGCCAGACACCAGCGTGTACACCAGGTTGAGGGCGAGCAGGGCGCCCATGACTGCCAGCACAGATAGGCCTCGCTCCTGGGCGCGTAGGATGAGAAAGGCGTCTGAGGAGTTGCCCAGGGTGAAGAGAACCAGGATGACCAGGAACCCTCGAAACCGGGTGTCGAAACCGCCAAGCGTCAGCGACGGTACCTGGGTCACTACGCCCCGCCTAGGGATCTCCCGGGCACCGAGAGCCAGTACGACCACCGCCAGTACGGCGGGGACGATGCTGAGCAACACCACCTTCTGAAACGTGGAGCGCTCCAGCACACCGCCGCCAGCCTGCATCGCCCAGATGACGCCTGCGGCGATGAGCAGGCCACAGAACGCACCTGCGGTATCCATCGCCCGGTGCAGGCCGAAACTCAGGCCCCGCTGGCTCTCGCCGATGGAATCCGCGATGAGGGCATCCCGCGGCGCAGTGCGAAGGCCCTTGCCCACCCTGTCCGCAACACGCACACCCAGCACCACCGACCACGACGAGGCCAGGTAGAGAATGGGTTTGACTATGGTGGAAACGGAATAGCCCGCCACGGTAAGCCACTTCCGCCGCCCCAGCTTGTCCGAGAGCCAGCCCGAGATGACCTTCAGCAAACTGGCTACGCTCTCCGCCAGGCCCTCTATGAGACCGATGACGACAGTCCCCGCCCCCAGCACGTTGGCCAGGAAAAGCGGGAGCAGGTTGATGAGCATCTCACTGGAGACGTCGGTGAGGAAACTGGTGACACCCAGGACCCACACATTCCGCGGCAAAGCTCGCCATCCGCGCCGCGCCTGCTCGCTCTCTTCTTCTACCTTGGTTGTCTCACTGTCAGTCATTCAGCCGCCTCATTCCGCTTCCGGCCCCCCATTGCGCACGTAGCCGCACGGTTTGTAGTGCGGCTACCAGGTTCCACAACTCTCTAGGTCTCCAGAAACGCTCGCCCAACCAGGGCACGGCAAAACACACCACCAAAGCCCAACCGCCTAGGGGGAACCGCCCTCCCACGGCAGATCAGCTTGGAGGAGCACCTGGTACGCCCTTCCCTCCTGAGAGCCAAACAGCTGGCCCCGTGGATAGCGGAGCAGGAACTCCTCAACCACGCCATACTGCTCCCCCTCCAGCCGGGTCCCCTGCGCGGCTTCGGGAAGCAGCACACCCATCAGGGGCGTGTCCCACGGTGCCACCTGGCTCCTCTGGCCAGCAGGGAGATCATCAATGGGGCCCAGGTCCGTGGCGGTCAGTGTGCCGGCAGTGGGCACGAACAGTGTCGCATTCGAGGGCTCAACACCCATAATGGCACGGTACGTTTCCCAGAAGCCCGCTGGAGCATCCGCGTAGTCGAAGGGATAGATGGAGACGGTCTTGGCACCTCCCACCAGATTGACCATGACCTGCCTCCACGGCATGTCGGGAGGCGCGGGGGAGGGCACGTAGCGATCGTCCAGGGCGAAGAAGCCGGTGCTGGCGATGGAGGTCAGAAGCTGACCTAGTTCCTCCCGTTCGAAGTGGCCTACGGTCACTGCCCGGTCGGTGCCCACCAGGGGACTCCCTTCCTCGCTGGCCAGGACCATGAGGCCATCGCCATAGATGCTCACCTCTGCCACGTGCCTGCCCGCAGGGGGAGGTCCCAGTCCGCCGGCCGTGTCGGCTTCGATAACCAGCACCCCCGCGCTGCTGTCGTAATCCAGGGGGATGGACACGGGTGTCGCCTCGTCGGCCGGGCCACCTCCACAGGCGGCCAGGATCAGTATCACCACAAGAGCGACGCTCGTCCTGGTTACCATGGTTGCCAAGCCAAAGAGGAAGGGTGGGCTACGCATCGCCTGGGATGCCAGCCCACCCTCGCTTCATCTACATAGGAGGGGTGATGTTGAGGGGCTGATTGACGTCCCGGATTTCCATCAGGAAGCTGAACCTGCCCCCCTCTCCCTGGCAGTCCGCTTCGGCATTGAGCTGTCTCTTCACCGGGAAGCTGCCGTCCACCGCCACCCAGGTGTCGTCCTCAACAGAGGCGAAAGTACAGCCAGAAAGGAAGGAACCCAAGGAAGCGGACTCCGCACTCTGGTAGTGGTGGCACGTGACACCATTCACCACCTCCTGCCCCAGGTACTGTACATCCTCCGGCTCGCCGACGAAGAGGGCGTCCCACCAGTAGAACATGCTGAAGGCGTCGAACATCTGCAGCATGGACTCATCCATCACCGGTATCTCCTGCCAGGCATCTGTGCCCTCCCGCATCCATATCTTGTTGACGTCCTCGATGTAGATCATCTCCATGGCTTGGCTATCGCCGTCGGAGGTGCTGGCGAACTTCAGCTGCTCAGCCCTGGTCGGCGCGCTCTGGCGCTTCCCTTCGATGTCGAGCAGAACCTCCTCGGCCGCGCCCTCCGCCGCGCTCAGCCCATCCATGTGCAGGGTGTAGGCATAGGAATCGAGTCCGTCCAGGGCGTCCACATCCAGGTCAAAGGGCATATCCACTTCAGGAGGTGCAGGGGATGCCTCTGGCGGTGCGCAGTCCTGCGGGCAGTTCTCGGCGTTCTCGGGTCCAGCGCATACACCATCGCCGCACTGTTGTTCGCTCGCTGGCGTTTCCCCAGCCGGGGGGAGTCCAGGTGTCTCTTCCTCAGATGGGGTGACACCGCCCCCGCCCGGCAGCCCCGGAAGCGAGCAAGCCAGCGTAAGCGAGACCAGAACGGCTAGGCTCAACATCACACTCAGTATTCTTGCTCTCTTGTCCATCTTTTGCCTCCTTCTCGTAATATAGCTCGTCAGTTGGAGAGTACCACACACTTGCTAAACAAACACATAGCGGAGTTGGTTCTGGGCTCAGCCGCAGCAGACCACCGGGCCACATGCGCTAATGGGCGCACGCTCCCGGTGAGCTACCTATCAGAGTATCACACCTCTGAGCACGAGCAACAGCCCGATGCAGACCGCCCCAATGGCAGCAGCCAGGAGACAACCCTTGGCCCAGGGTCGCGATTTCGCACTTCCTCTGAGCCAGAAGAACAGTCCCACACCAAGGCCAACGGGCGGAACGAGGAGAGACAAGGCATATAGTAGGAAATCGGGCCGCCGCTCCCACTCCACGAGCAGGGGACTGGCGTTGAAGATCGAGGAGTACGTACCACTGATGATTCCGATCAGCAGCGTCAGTACGAAGCTCCGGATGGTGATGCCACCGAACAGCAGCAAGGCGGTCAGGGTGAAGACCACCGTCAATTGCGTGTTGATGGACCGATCCAGGGTCTGGATGATGCTGTGGTTCACGATGTCTTCGACGGGCTGGCCGGCGTACCTCCTGCTGTTCTCTCGGATCCTGTCGAAGACCACGATACTGTCGTGCACCGAGAAGCCGATCACAGTCAGCAGCGCGGTGAGAAACAGGGCGTCCACCTCCCAGCCATAGAGAATCCCGAAGATGGAAGCCAACCCCACCACCACGAAGATGTCGTGGACCATGGCGATGATGGCGCAGGCACCGTACCGCACAGGGTTCGTCACGTGCCGGAAGGCGAAGGAGATGTAGATCAGGATGGCCACAGCGGCCATGCCCACTACCAGATAGGCGCGCTGCTGGACCTCTCCTCCGACGGACGGACCGACCGATTCGAAACGAAGCTCGGTGTACCTCCCGAAGCGCTCCACGATCTGTTCCTGGATGGCGACCTTGGTCTCCGGATCCAGCGTCTTGCTGCGGATGAGGAAGATCCCGCCCTGCGAGCTCTGGACCAAGGTGTCACCGAAACCAAACTCGCCAAAGAGCTCCTTCAACTCCGCAGGTTGAGCAACGACGCTCTCCTCAAACTGCAGCTCCAGAATAGAACCACCGGTGAAATCGATGGAGAAATTGAGGCCAAAGAGAATGAGCGAGATTAACCCCGGCACCACCACAATGGCCGAGATGAGGTAGAACCAATAGCGCTTGCCAACTATGTCGAACATCCCTATCCTACACTCCGAACCAGCGGTGGTGTCTGACCACGTCAAGGTCTATGATCAACCGCAGGAACGTGCGCGTCACGGTGATGGCGGTAAACATGCTCACGATCACGCCGATGGCAAGTGTCAAGGCAAAGCCCTTCACGATGCTGGCGCCGAAGTACGAGCCAAACCAGAAGAGAATGGCGCAGGTGATGAGGGTGGAGAAGTTCGAATCACGAATGGACGGCCAGGCCCGGGCGAACCCTTGCTCCACGGCCAGGCGCAACCCCTTACCGGCCCGCAACTCCTCCTTCATCCGCTCGAAGATCAGGATGTTGGCGTCCACGGCCATACCCACCGAGAGGATGAAGCCCGCAATGCCAGGGAGGGTCAGCACCACAGGTATCAACTTGAAGAGCGCCAACACCAGCACAGCGTAGATGATCAGCGCCACGTCGGCCAGGACCCCAGGAAAACGGTAGTAGAGCAGCATGAACACGACAACTATGCTCAGGCCGACGGCCCCAGCTATCATGCTCTTCTGCAAGGAGTCCTCGCCCAGCGTTGGCCCCACGGTACGGTTAGTCTCCACGCGCAATGGAATGGGCAGAGCACCATATCGCAGTCGGATAACGATGCTCTCCGCCTCCTCCGCCGAGAAGCCTCCCTCCCTCGTGATGCGCACTCCTCCGCCCGCAATGGGCTCGTTGATCGTGGCGCAGCTTACCACTTCCTTGTCCAGGACGATGCACATCAGCTGACCCACGTGAGTCCGGGTGTACCCCTCAAAGAGAGCTGCCCCCTCGTCGTTCAGCTGGAATTGGATCTCCATCAATCCCAGATCCCCGAACCCCGCCGTAGCCCCAACCAGGTGGCGTCCGGTGAGGATTGTCTCGAACACTGGTTCTTCGGGTTCGCTGGGAAGAGTCGGCGTGATCACCGTCGTGGGCGTGCCAGTGACTTCCTCGGTGCCTGTGATGGTGGGCTCAGGGCTCGGCGTGGCCAACTCCATAGTAGGGGTGACGGTCAAGGTGGGGGCTATGGAGGTTGCACCCGCCACCTCCTCGGTCGTGGTCACTACGGACCCAGGCGGCAGGAAACTGCGCCCGGCATCGATGAATTCCAGGAGGCCTGTCTCGCCGAAAGTCTCGACTGCCCGTTGCGGGTCCTCGATGCCCGGCAACTCCACGATGATCCGCCTGTTCCCCGAGAGCTGGATCAGCGGCTCGGAAACGCCCAGACCATTGACTCGCTGCTCGATGATCGCCCTGGTCGCGTCCATGGCTCCGGGGTCAACCGTCTCATCGCTGGGAAGGTCTGCTTCCAGGAGTACCTGAAGGCCCCCCTGAAGATCCAGCCCCCTGCGCAGCTCGATGTCGCGATCGATGTTGATGGGGCCCAGATGGATATGAATGCCTGGATTACTGGGAAGATCGATCCAGGCAGCGCCCAGCGCCAGGATGACGATACACCCCAGCAGGGTCAAAGTTCTGCGTCTATCAGTCAACACAGTCGCGTCCTCGCCTTGCGCTAGTCAACGGCGCTGATTATAGTGCGTGGCCGCGGGACTGTCAAACTGGCCCTGTCGCATGCTACACGACCTTCTCCCGCACCACACTGCTGACGTAGTCCATCGTCCACACTACGATGACAATAGCCCATACAGCGACCCCTGCTTGCTTGTAGCGCAGCAGGTTGACCCACTGGATGAGGATGAAGCCTATCCCGCCACCGCCGACGAAACCGATGACCGTGGACATCCGTACGTTGATGTCCCAGCGGTAGATGGTGAACGCGATGTAGGGAGGCACGATCTGGGGCACCACCGCATACATGATGGTCTGCAGCGCATTGGCTCCAGTGGCCTGGATGGCCTCGATGGGGCCGGGGTCTATGCTCTCCACCTGCTCTGAATAGAGCTTGCCCAAGGCGGCGATGGAGTGCATGCCGAGAGCCAGCACACCCGCAAAGGGGCCGATGCCCACCCACACAGCAAAGATGATGGCCCAGATGTACGGTTCGATGGAGCGCACGATATTGAAGACCCCGCGGACGAGGAAGTAGATGATCATCGTGCCGCGATACTTGGACATCAGATTCCGGGCAGCTAGGAAGCTGAGCGGGACAGCCACAAAGACGCCGACGGTGGTCGCCATCAGCGCCAACATGATGGTCTGCACCATCTTCGACAGGACGATTCTCGTGGTCTCGCTGGGGTATGGCAGCCCCACGTCCCACTTCAGCTCGATCTCGATCTCCTGCAATTCCTCAGATGCAGGCACGTCTGGAACAGCGATCCCCACGGCGAAATGCCCTTCCGAGTCGGTGCCGACACGCTGAAGTGATCTCTTGGTGCCTGTGGGCGGCACCCACCGGAGTATTCCCTTCGTGTTGGGCCTGAAGTTGAAGCCCTCGACACCCAATGGTTCTCCAGGCTCCCCGCAGAGATGCGACAGCACCATATACGGTTCGGTCTCGCTGGCAGCGGGTTGTTGCGGAGCCGCAGGGCCGCAAGGCACCTGGAAATCGCCGTACGCTAGCTGGTATTCTTCTTCTCGGGTCAGGAGATCCGGTTGCAGAAGCTGCTTCACGATGTGCACCATGTCAGGCGCGCCGGTGACTAGCTTCTCGAGGTCGATCTCAGTGATCTGCCAGGCAAAGGCATACACCAGGACGGCCACCACAATGCCAAGGATCAAGCGCCGCGAGGAGAGAAGCCCCCCCCGTCTTCCTGGAATCTCTTGCCGTCTTTCCTCTTCAGCACTCACTGTCAGGATACCTCCTATCGTATCTCGACCTGGATGGCATCCTCGCCATAGATCTCCTTGAACCTGGCGTCGTCTATCTCCGCGGGCGAGCCCTCGAAGACCACCTCGCCGTCCTTCAAGGCCATGATTCGCGTGGCGTAGGCGCGGGCCAGGCTGAGGAAGTGGAGGCTACAGAGCACTGTGACCCCCTTGTCCCTGTTCAGCTCTTCCACATATCTGAGAATCGAGTGGGAAGTGGCGGGGTCCAGGCTGGCCACAGGCTCATCGGCGAGGATAAGAGTGGGATCCTGCATCAAGGCGCGGGCGATGCCAACCCGCTGCTGCTGACCGCCACTCAATTCATCAGACCTCTTGTAGGCCTGGTCGAGAATCCCAACCTGCTTCAGAGCGCCCAGGGCCCTATCCACATCCTTCTTCGGAAACCGCCCGAGGGCGCTTCGCCATGGATTCACATAGCCAAGCCGGCCCGAGAGGACGTTGGTCAACACGGAAGAACGTTTCACCAAATTGAACTGTTGGAAGATCATGCCGATGTGGCGCCGTACCTTCCGCAGCTCCTCACCAGACAGATGCGTGACGTCCACCCCATCCCAGATGATTCGGCCCTCGGTGGGTTCTATCAGCCTGTTGATGCACCTTAGCAGCGTGGACTTGCCGGAGCCGCTCAGGCCGATGATGACCAGGAACTCCCCGTCCTCAACTTTCATGCTTACGTTCCTGAGCGCCACCGTACCGCCTTCGTAGATCTTCGTCAGGTTCTGTATCTCGAGCATGAGAACCCCCTCTCACCGCGCCGTCCCTGGGCGACTGCTCGGACGACGACTCCGTAGAAGTCAAGATAGAGATTGGGCAGAGGAACACCCCTGCCCAATCTCAACCATATCCACACTGCGTCAAGCCAGTGGAGACAAAGACAAGGCGTTTCCCCTATTCGAGGATATCCTCCTCCGTCCATCCAAGAATGTTGATGGCGTTGCGGACGGGGTCGTAGTAGGAATCATCCACACGACCGAAGCCGGTGATGTCGTAGAAATCCGCATTCGCCAGGACCGCGTATCCCTCTTCGGTGGCCGCGTAGTCGATCAGCGCCTGGACGATCGTGTCGCGCATTTCCGCAGGGAAGTCGGCCACGAAACTCACTGTGTCGTTGGGGATTCGCTCGCTCAGACCGATGATGGCGACATCCTCCACCGCGGCAGGATTGGCGGCCATGGCTGCGACGCGAGCGTCGCGGACCGCCAGGCCGCCCTGCCACACGTTGTAGGTGCCGTCATCCTTCTGCTCAATGGTGAAGTCTCCACCGGGCTCCGGTGGATCTCCCTCGGCCCAATCCTCCGGGGTGTCACCAGG
>DATKVP010000269.1:0-2029 GCA_035530015.1 Anaerolineae bacterium
ATAGCTATCGCAGACCCCACCGGTGGCCACCACATCTCGCTTCAGCCTGCGCAGCTGCCTCTCCAACACCTCCGCGGCGTTTTCCTTGAAGAACACCTTCTCCTCGAAGCTCTCCGACAGCCCGTACTGATTGGCCCGAGCATCGCAGTAGATGCAGGAGTGAGCGCAGCCCCGATACGCGTTGACACTATAGGCGGCCCAGAACCAGTCGTCGATGTGGCGGAACCTGTTGATCATCGACTTGGCTGTGTATGGTTCGTACCGCATGGTCATCTGTTTTTCTCGTCCGCGCACGGATGCTCTGTTTTGCCCAACCTGCGCGAGAATCTTAGATGATCGAGGAGTACATCTACACGATCCACGGGCGGCGAGTGCCCCTGGGACTACCTGATCGACGGCGCGGATCCTCAGCTCCGGGGAGCCTTTTCGAAGAGCTGTGTCAGGCTATCCAGTGTCTCGGGCGGCACGTCCATCCGCGCGGACGCCCTGCGGATGTGGCTCTTGAGCCGCCTCACGGGTAGAACGGGGGCGGAGGCTGTTGTAGTCTCCAGGCGTGCCCCAGGGTTGACGAAGACGACCAGACCCTGGATATCCACCTGCACCTCAGGAGCGTGCTTCTCTACGTACTTCTGGAGCTTCTCCACATCCTCGGCCGCCTCCTTCGTCGGATTGCCCAGAGACTCCTCGGTGAAGAACCGCAGCATCCGGCGCAGGCTCATGTCTCGCACCCACTTGTCTTTGAAGCACCGGATTCTCCCGTCTACCCCCTTCACGACCAGGACGAAAACTCCGTGGGGAGTGAGGAGCACGTGTGTGGCTGGCAACGCGTAGTTGTAGAGTCGATAGCGGTCATCGAACTCCGACAGGGCATCTGTCAGCCGCTTGATGTGCTGTGGTTCACGGCTCGCCTGCTCCTGACCGCGGGTGCCCAGCGTGTACATCACCGCACCCAGGGCTACGATGAACACCGTCATAAACCTGTACTGGGTGAAAGATGCGATGAGGCCACCAAAGACCATCACGAGACCAATGAAGGTTGCCAACTGCCCAAGCCTGCCTCCCCGTGCTACCATCTCCTCGTCGGTGGTTGTTCTCATAAGAGTACCTTGCGCCTTTCGTATGCCGCCGCGGCTCAGACTACCCAACTCTCTGGCAGCGTCGGCTAGTAGAGCCCGAAATACCAGCCGATGATCTCTCCCCCGAACACCAGCACGACAAGGCCCGCTGCAACCAGAAACACGCCATAGGGGATGTAGCTTTGAAGCCCCCTGGCCCTGCTCAGGACGAGGACCAGCGAGACGAGCCCTCCCAAGCTCACGGCGATAACCAGAGTCATGATGACTTCTGGGAATCCTGTAATCAAGCCAACGAATGCCGCCAGATTGACGTCACCTCTGCCCATGGCCGGTCTCTTGAACACCAGCCTGCCCAGTACCTCCACCACATAGAAGAATGAGAAAGCAAGGGCCCCTCCCAGCAGGGCTCTCCGCAGCCCCATACCCGGATAGAGGATGCTGCCCGCAATGGCCAGCGCTATGGCCGGATAGATCACCACCCGGAGAATCAGCCGATGCTCCAGGTCGATGACGAAGATGAGGAACAGCACAGAGGCGTACAACGTGACCAGTGCCAATTGGACCGACGGACCATATCTCAGCCATAAGAAGGCAAAGGCTAGAATGGTCACCAGCTCCAGCACCGGCCTGCGGAGAGGGTAGCGGGTGCCACACTGGCGACAGCGACCCCGTGACGCCGGCAGAGAAAGCAGCCAAACAGCATCCCCCCAGGCTGCCCGTGCCCCACAACTAGGGCAGCGAGGGGGGCTCAGGACCGAACGGCGGCGGGGAAGATTGTCGGCGGTGAGATTCAAGAAGGCTCCAACACACAAGCCCAGCAGTGCATACAAGACAACCACGCGATACCCCACAGGTGCTAGCTGAAGCGGATTGTACCACATGGATTTGACAAAGACAAAGGGGAACTGTACAATCGGACAGGCTCCAACGGGCTGTAGGAACGATTCGTGCCT
>DATKVP010000270.1:0-3355 GCA_035530015.1 Anaerolineae bacterium
GCGTTGCGGCGGACGTTCTGTCCCAGGCCCAGCCCGACTACATATTCCATCTGGCGGCTCAAGCCTTCGTACCGCTGTCATGGAGCGATCCATGGGACACCATAGCAAACAACATCCGAGCCCAGTTGAACATCCTCCAGGCCCTGGTCGATTCTGGTGCCCGGCCCAGGGTTCTTGTCGTCGGCTCGGCTGATGAGTACGGCATGATCATTCGCAGCGAACTGCCTGTAACCGAGGATACTCCACTCCGACCGTACAGCCCTTACGCCGTCAGCAAGATTGCTCAGGACATGCTCGGGTACCAGTACTATGCCAGCCATGGTCTGCCCATAGTCAGGGTGCGTCCTTTCAATCACATCGGCGTACGTCAGAGTCCTTCGTTCGTGACGTCGGATTTCGCGAAGCAGATCGCGGAGATCGAGCAAGGCCGCCGCGAGCCGCGGCTGATGGTGGGCAATCTGACAGCGAAACGCGATTTCACAGATGTGCGAGACATGGTACGTGCCTACAACTTGGCGCTCGAGCGCGGGGAGGAAGGACAAGTCTACAACCTGGGCGCTGAGAGAGCTCACTCCGTCCAGGAGGTTCTGGACATGCTGCTGGAGATGGGCGAGGCCGAGATCGAGGTGGTGCAGGATCCGGCCCGGCTCAGGCCCACTGATGTTCCCATCGTGGTCAGCGACTGCAGCAAGTTTCGCGAGCGAACGGGCTGGAGCGCCACGGTGTCCTTGCGTGACAGCCTGCATGACATCCTCAACTACTGGCGCGAGAGTGTCAGGCGAGATAGTGGGGGGCAGTGATGAAGACAGCCCTGATTACCGGCGTCACCGGTCAAGACGGCTCATACCTCGCGGATTTCTTGCTGGAGAAGGGGTATCGGGTCGTTGGGATGGTGCGCCGCACCAGCACAATCAACTTCGATCGCATAAGCCACATTCAGGACAAGATCGAGCTTGCGCAGGGTGACCTGTTGGACCAGGTATCTCTCGTGGATATCATGAAGGAATGCCAGCCAGACGAGATCTACAATCTGGCTGCCCAGTCCTTCGTGCCTACGTCTTGGAGGCAGCCGGTCCTGACGGGAGAGTTCACAGCGCTGGGGGTCACGCGGATGCTGGACGCCATGCGCATGGTAGTGCCCGAGGCCAGGTTCTATCAGGCCTCCAGCAGCGAGATGTTCGGTAAGGTGCGGGAGGTGCCGCAGAACGAGCGCACCCCGTTCTACCCACGCAGTCCCTATGGCGTGGCGAAGGTGTATGGGCATTGGATCACCGTGAACTACCGTGAGAGCTATGGCCTCTTTGCCTGCTCGGGGATTCTCTTCAATCACGAATCGCCCCGCAGGGGGCTGGAGTTCGTCACCCGGAAAGTCACCCACGGCGCGGCTCGCATAAAGCTTGGTCTGGATGGGCAGTTGCCCATGGGAAACCTGGAGGCGCAGCGGGACTGGGGCTTCGCCGGGGACTACGTGAGAGCGATGTGGCTGATGCTGCAGCAGGACAAGGCTGAGGACTTCGTAGTGTCCACTGGCAAACCCCATTCCGTTCGCGAGCTGCTGGAGGTGGCTTTCGGGCACCTGGGTCTGGACCCCAGAAACCATGTGAAGGTTGACGAGCGCTTTATCAGACCGGCCGACGTCGATCAACTGGTGGGAGATGCCACCAAGGCTCGGGAGAAGTTGGGCTGGGAGCCGAAGGTGACGTTCGAAGAATTGATCAAGATGATGGTGGATCACGACGTGGCTCTACTCCAGGGCTCGTCCTAGACCCCTGGGCTGGATGAAGAACGCCGTCGCAGGCATGGACATCGCACTGGTTGACACACATGCACATCTGGACTTCTCGCAGTTCGAGGAGGATCTGGACCCGGTCCTCGATAGGGCTCGTGATCAGGGTGTGGCCTTTGTGGTCACGGTGGGATTCGATCTAGAGTCGAGTCGCAAGGCGGTGGCTCTTGCGCACGAGCATGAGAACCTCAAGGCATGTGTGGGGGTGCACCCGCACGAGGCCGGCAAGGCCGATGCTTCTGTTGTCCAGAGCTTGCGAGAGCTGAGCGAGGATGACCAGGTGGTGGCCCTCGGCGAGATGGGATTGGATTACTATCGGGATCGCTCCCCTCGCTCTGCGCAGCGACGGGTGTTCAGGGAGCAGCTTGAGCTGGCCGCCGAGGTGGGCAAGCCTGTTGTGATTCACGACCGTGAAGCCCACGGCGATATGATGAAGATGATCCGCGAGTGGTCTCAGAATGTCAGCAGGTCTAATGGTAATCTGCGTCCGCCGCTGGGCGTCGTACACTGCTACTCGGGCGATTCGGCTATGGCCGATGAGCTATTTGGGCTAGGTTTTCTGATATCAGTGGCCGGGCCCGTCACCTATGAGAACGCCAGGCCGCTGCAGGAACTCGTGGGTCGCCTGCCTTTGGAAAAGCTCCTGGTGGAGACCGATTGTCCGTTCCTGTCTCCGCATCCTTTCAGGGGGCAACGCAACGAACCCGCCCGTGTGCGGCTCGTGGCGTCGAAGATCGCGGAGATCAAGGACGTCCCTTTGGAGGAGGTGGCGAGAGTGACGACCGACAATGCCGGGCAGGTCTTCAGGCTCGGAGAGCAGTTGTCAGGTTAGGATGCGACGAAGCTTGCGGCTCGACCCAGATGGTAAGAGGTCTGGGCCACGTATCAGTGGCGTCGCTGCTGGCATGGCTGGTCCCAGTCGGGCAGGTGGGTATTGAAGATTCTATCGTTGTTCGACCCCATACGTAGCGAATTGGATGTCGTGGAAGAGAAGTTGCATCAGGCAGCGGATGCAGAGCATGCCCGGCTTGGAGAGATACTGAAGTACTTGATGGACGCCGGTGGCAAGCGGATCCGCCCTGCGGTGGTCATCCTGGCTTCCAAGTTCCACGATCATGACGTGGCGAGAGTCATGCCGCTAGCGGCGGCTGTGGAAATGCTGCACACGGCGACGTTGGTGCACGACGATTTGCTGGATGGGTCTTCCCTCAGGCGAGGCAATCCCACGCTGAACGCCAAGCTCGGCGCGGGGGCGGTGGTTCTTGTCGGGGATTACCTCTTCGCGCGGGCAGCGGATCTAGCCGCGGCCACGGAGAGCGTGCCTGTGATCAATGTATTCTCGAAGACCCTCATCGCCATTTGCAGAGGCGAGATCAGAAATGCCTTCGACGAGGACGGCTGGAGGCGCACCAAGGACGGGTACTACCGCAGTACCTACAGCAAGACTGCGTCCCTATTCGCCGCCTCCGCTGAATCTGGCGCCCTGCTCAGCGGAGCGCCGAGTGCCATCGTCAGTTCATTGCGGGACTACGGCTGCAACCTGGGCATGGCCTTCCAGATCGTGGACGA
>DATKVP010000271.1:0-4045 GCA_035530015.1 Anaerolineae bacterium
ATTTCGGCATAACGCTGACGGTGGGCCGCATGGGCATGGATCGTGCGGGATTGTTGTACCTCGGGGTATGCCCCAACTACCCCGCCCGAGGGTCGTGGGCGCCGGTCGCCGAAGGAAGCCTCGCCGTGGGCACCGTTTCCACGCTCGGCCTGGCCGAATCTCCAGTTACGCAGCGACCAAGGAGCGATTTCCAGAGTTATGTCTACCCATGAGCCCGTTGTCATAACGATTGGGTACGAGACTGAGCCTTATGTCAACCTCCTTGCGCCTTTTTGTGTGCCTGGGGACGGTGCGCGCCTATCGCGGTATGGGGCGGGTCCTCGGGCCCTGGGTTCAGCCTTGAATTTGGTCTCTCGGTGCGGTATATTAGGGCACGTGGCGGGTGCGTGGTGGGACGTGGTGGGAGTTACGGGAGTATGAACGAGGCATCCTGGCAAGAGCGGTACGTTGACAAGTTGGAGCCGGCCCGACGGGCGCTGCGAGTCATCAAGCGTGGCGACAGCGTCTTCATTGGCTCGGGCGCGGCTGTGCCACAGCTCCTCGTGGAGGAGCTGGCCAAGATGTCTCTGGAGTTCGCGGACAACGAGATAGTCCACTTGTGGACTCTGGGCATCGCCCCCTACACGCAGCCCAACTTCAAGTACCAGTTCCGGCACAACGCATTCTTCATCGGCGACAATGTGAGGGACGCCGTAGCTGAAGGCCGGGCTGATTACACCCCCATATTCTTGTCCGAGATCCCGAAGCTGTTCAGATCGCGACGCATGCAGCTTGACGTGGCCATCATTCAAGTGACGCCGCCGAATCAGCACGGCTTTTGTAGTTTTGGTGTCTCGGTAGACATCGTGAAACCCGCCGCTGAGTCTGCTGGCTATGTCATCGCCGAGGTCAATCCGCGCATGCCCTGGACCTTGGGCAACAGCTTCATTCACGTCAACGACATCGACGTCCTGGTGGAGAATGAGACGCCCATACTGGAGCTCTCCTACCCCGAGGCTGACGACGTCGCCCAGGGCATCGGAAAGAACATAGCGCGGTTGATCGATGACGGTTCCACGTTGCAGATGGGGATTGGGACCATTCCCGACTCGATTCTGGCCTCTCTGGTTGACAGGAAAGACCTGGGCGTGCACACGGAGATGCTTTCGGATGGGGTGATCGATCTCGTGGAAGCCGGTGTCTTGACCAACGCCAGAAAGACCATCCATCGAGGCAAGATCATCGCCAGCTTCGTGATGGGGACCAAACGCCTCTACGACTGGGTGAATGAGAATCCATTCATAGAGTTCCATCCCTCCGACTACGTCAATGACCCCTTCGTCGTCAGTCAGAACGACAACATGGTAGCCGTCAACTCAGCTTTGGAGGTTGATCTCACGGGACAGGTCTGCTCCGATTCCATCGGATACCTTTTCTACAGCGGCATAGGCGGCCAGGTGGACATGATCCGAGGAGCGGCAAGGTCAAGGGGCGGAAAGCCGATCATCGCCCTGCCCTCCACGGCGAAGGATGGGGAAGTGTCGAGGATCGTGTCGCGCCTTTCCGAGGGCGCGGGGGTGGTCACCACGCGTGGCGATGTCCATTACGTGGTGACGGAGTATGGGGCAGCGTATCTTCACGGCAAGAACATCCGAGAGCGCGCCCTGGCGTTGATCAACATCGCCCATCCCGACTTCCGGAAGGAGCTGTTGAATGAGGCCAAGGTCCGGAAATATGCCTTCGTAGACCAGTTGCCCCCCCTGGGTGTCTACCCAGCGGATCTGGAGAAGAGGTTCACCTTGCGAGATGGTGCTGAGGTGCTGCTCAGACCCATCAAGCCGACCGACGAGCGACTGGAACAGGAGTTGTTGTACTCCCTGTCTGATCGCAGCATCTATCTACGGTTCTTCAGTGCCATGAGCGCCTTTCCACACGAGAGGGTTCAGTACTACACCACAGTGGACTACGACGAGCACATGGCTATCGTCGCCATCGACATGAGCAATGGCGAGGAGCAGATGATCGGAGTGGGCAGGTATGTCAAGGAAAAGAACTCCGACATGGCCGAACTGGCCTTGCTCGTGAGCGATGACTGGCAGGGAAAGGGCGTGGGCACGCTGATGCATGATTACCTCGAGCAGATAGCGCGGGCTCACAAGATTGGGGGGTTCAAGGGGGAGGTTCTCGAGCAGAACCAGGGTGCTCTCCATGTGTTTACCAGACTCGGTCGGAACGCGAAGACCCAGTATGACGACGGTATCTACACTGTGAGCTACAGGTTTGACGATGAGTGAACGGCAGGTAGTCTGACCAAGCTACTCCCTGCTCGTAGATCACTGGTCAGTGGCAGCGAGGCCTCTCAAGTGCCATTGTCCAGACACCGTTTCACGCCGGCGCTCCCTTGTGCTCTCCATCACTGAAGAATTGTGGCACGTTTGTGTCCACGGGAAGCCAGGCCCCTTGCAGCGGGTCAAGCTGAGAGGGCCCGCGTTCGTTCGCAACCGTATGGTGCGGCAGTGATCGCGCTACGAAAGGAGATACTTGGGCGATGACAGTCCGAGAATTACGGCCAGAGGAACTGAGGCGTACGTGCGACCCGAATCAATTCTCTTTCCAGTCCACGTTCGAGTTGAGGGACTTGTCCGAAATCATAGGGCAGGATAGAGCAACCAGGGCAATAGACTTCGGCGTGGAGATGCCGTGCCCGGGCTACAACATCTACGCCCTGGGGCCCAGCGGTTCAGGAAGGGCCACCGTCATTGAGGATTTCCTTGAAAGGAAGGCAGCAAAGGGTACACCACCTGACAGTTGGGCGTACGTGAACAACTTCGATGATCAGTACCAGCCTATGGCCTTACGTCTGCCTTCAGACAAGGGGTGTGCAATCCGGGATGAGGTGGATGCGCTGCTGGAGGATCTGCGCGAAGAACTTCCCAGGGCGTTTGAGGGTGAGCAGTACCAGGAGCACTACAACGTCATCGGGCGAGAGCTGGATGAGGCCAGGAGTGCCAAGCTCAAGGGCCTCGAGGCCAGGATGCTCGAACGTGGTTTCGCTCTGCTGAGAACGCCCATGGGATTGGTCATCGCTCCGATCCTCGACGGAGAGGTATTGAGCCGTGAGCAGTATGAGCAATTGCCCGCAGAGACGAAATCGGAGCTGGAGGAACACCGACCCCAACTTCAGGCCGAGCTGGAGAAGACGCTTCGCGAGGTGCGGCTGCTCGAGCGAGACGCCAAAGCCCGGCTGCGCAAGCTGGATGAGGAGACGGCGGCGTTCACCATTGGCCACCACTTCGAGAGCTTGAGGACCAAGTACGCGGATGTGGGCGGGCTGATCGAGTTCCTGGATGCTGTGCAAGGGGATATCCTCGCCAAGGCGGAACAGTTCAAGAGGGACTCGTCCTCCGGAGACGAAGGAGCATCATCCGTGGGAGAGGGCCCCTTCGCCTTCATGGCCCGTTTCAGGAAATCGCCTTTCGACAAGTACAGGATCAACGTGATCGTGGACAGCTGTGGTATGACAGGTACGCCGGTGATCCATGAAAGCAACCCGTCGTATCACAATCTGCTAGGTCGCATCGAGCACCGTGCGGAGTTCGGCACCCTGGTGACCGACTATAGTGCCATCAAGGCGGGAGCACTTCATCGGGCCAATGGGGGGTACCTCATCGTCGATGCACTGGATCTGTTGAGAAACCCCCTGGCATGGGAGGGCCTCAAGCGCGCCTTGAGGAACGGGGAGATCAAGATCGAGGAAATGGCTCAGCAACTGAGTCTGATCGCGACCGCCTCGCTAGCTCCGGAGCCTATTCCCCTCGACGTCAAGGTGGTACTCATTGGTGATCCCGCGAACTACTATCTACTCTACAGTCTGGACGAGGATTTCCAAGAACTCTTCAAGGTGAAGGCCGATTTTGCCGCAGACATGGAGTGGTCATCTGAGAACCTGGAGAAGGTGGCGCTGTTCGTGCACGACAGGTGCCAGGAGGGCGAACTGCGCCATTTCGAGTTGGGTGCCGTGGCCAAAGTGGTGGAGCACGCGGCCCGCATGGTAGAGGACCAGGAG
>DATKVP010000272.1:0-5326 GCA_035530015.1 Anaerolineae bacterium
CCAGGAGGTACGGCTGGAAGCTGGGCCTTCTGAAAGACGATGTGTGCTGCGCCGCTGCACTGGTGGCCTACGGCTGGGTCGAACAGGAGCCCACGCTGGACGAGTTCGCTGACCTCATGCTTGCGGCCCAATACGCGGAGAACAGGGACGCCGCTCGCAGACAGATCGAGGCCATCCCCAGGATGCCCAAGGGACAGTGTGCAGGCCTCGTTCTCTCGCCGCTGGAACTCGCAGATTGGGAGCCCGACGTCTTCGTGATCTACGGGAATGCAGCCCAGATGATGCGTCTTGTGCACGCGGCTACCTACCACGAAGGCCACCCGATGCGCTGTTCCTTCGGAGGCCGCGCTGCCTCCTGCGCTGAGGGGATCATTCGCGCGGTTCAGACCAAGGAATGTCAGCTGGTGCTGCCCGGCGGAGGAGATCGCATCTTCGCCATGACCGCCGATGACGAGCTCTGCTTCACGGCACCGATGGAACTGCTGGATCGCCTTCTCGAGGGTCTGGAGAAATCAGGCGACAAAGTGGGAATGGCTTACCCTATCCCCTTCTACCAGGGGTTCGAACCGCGCTTTCCCGCGGCGTATGAGAGCCTCTTTGACAGGATCACGTGAGCGGAGGCATCGTTCCGTCACGCGCCGCTCATGATCTCCGTGGCGAACGAAGTGCCATTGCGCAAGGGTTCGATCCCCAACAGCTCGCCGATCGTAGCCGCTAGATCAGCGAAGCTCTCCCTCGTACCCAGATTGACCCCGGGTCTCACTCGGTCACCGTACACGAGAAGCGGGACGTACTCTCGAGAGTGGTCGGTGCTCGGAGTAGTCGGATCGTTGCCGTGATCGGACACGATGAAGAGGACATCTCCTCCGTTCATGGCCTCCATCATCCGCGGCAAGCGGGAGTCGAACGCCTGCAGCGCCCTGGCATACCCCTCAGGGTTGTTGCGATGGCCGAAGAGCATGTCGAACTCGATCAGGTTGGCGAGGATTATACCCCTGCTTTCCTCGCCAAGAAGTCCGATCACCTTCTCCGTCGCCGCCATGTTGTCCACGGTATGGTGGCAGACCGTCAGGCCCTGCTTGGCGAAGAGATCGTCAACCTTCCCTACGCCCACAACCTGATAGCCTGCCCCTACCAACCGATCCAACAGTGTAGGCTTCGGCGGCACGAGGGAGAAATCCCTCCGGTTCTGCGTGCGGGCGAAGCTGCCCGGCTGGCCGACGAAAGGCCGCGCGATGACACGGCCCACAGCGTGCTCATCCATCAGCATCTCGCGAGCGATGAGGCAGATGCGGTACAGCTCATCCAGAGGTATGACCTCTTCGTGCGCAGCCACCTGGAAGACACTGTCCGCCGAGGTGTAAACGATGGGCGAGCCGGTGCGCATGTGCTCTGCACCCAGCCGGTCGATGATCACCGTGCCCGAGATGGCTATGTTGCCTAAGGTCTTACGCCCAATGCGGCGCTCGTACTCCTCTATGAGCTCCTGAGGGAACCCTTGCGGATAGGTAGGCAAAGCCACCCGTGATACAACGCCCGTCAGCTCCCAGTGGCCGGTCGTACTGTCCTTCCCGGCGGACAATTCGGCCATTCGTCCGTAGGCGCCGATTGCCTCCACGATGGGCGGCACGCCCACAACGTTGGTGAGATTGCCCAGTCCCAGAAGGCTCATGTTGGGCAACGCCAGGCCGCCCACTGCTTGGGCTGTGTTGCCCAACGAATTGCTGCCCTCGTCGCCGAAGTCGGAGGCGTCGGGCAGCGCCCCAACGCCGACTCCATCCAGGACTACCACCGTCACTCTCTGCACGTCCCACATTGCCTACCCTCCCCCTCTACTATACATGACCTGCGAATGGGCGGCAAAGACGAACTCTTGCCCAGCCTGGCACGTTGTGCTAAACTAGTCCAAGTATCGCGTCTGTCGAGCGGGGAGCAAGGCCAAATTCGACGAGCCACTGCGCTACGCTCGGTGACATAGGAGAACCATGATGAAGAAGGGAAGAGTCTTCTCCGGTGCCCGTCCCACCGGAAGACAGCACATAGGCAACTACCTTGGAGCCATCCAGAACTACGTGGCGCTTCAGGAAGAGTACGACTGCGTCTACTGCGTGGTCGACCTCCATGCACTCACCACGCTCCAAGACACAGACAAGTTGAAGGTGAATACGGAGGAGATGGCGCTGGACTGGCTGGCGGCCGGGATGGACCCCGAGAAAAGCATCATCTTCGTGCAATCCCACGTGCCCCAGGTCACAGAACTGCACACCGTGCTCTCCATGGTCACTCCTATGGGCTGGCTCACGAGGCTGCCCACCTTCAAGGAGAAGATCCGCCTGCAACCCGACAACGTGAACTATGGTCTTCTGGGGTACCCGGTGCTCATGGCAGCCGACATCACCCTATACAAGGCGGACACCGTGCCGGTTGGAGAGGACCAGGCTCCGCACCTCGAGTTCACCCGGGAGATCGTGCGGCGTTTCAACCACCACTTTGGCCCTATCCTGATCGAGCCTCAGATCAAACTCACTCCCTTCCCGCGAGTGATGGGCCTCGATGGCGTGAACAAGATGAGCAAGTCTCTGGACAACCACATCGAACTGGCCTCGAGTCCGGAGGAAATCGAGGGCCGGGTGATGACCATGGTCACCGACCCCCAGCGGCGCTTCAGGACAGACCCTGGCCGCCCTGAGGTATGCAACGTTTTCGCATTCCACGGTTTCTTCTCACCGAAACAAGTGGAGGAGATAGAGAGCCAGTGCAAGACCGCCCAGATAGGATGTGTAGACTGCAAGAAGGCCCTGGCTCGCAACCTGGCCACCACCCTGGGCCCCTTCAACGAACGACGCAGCGAGCTGGCCCGGGATCCTCGTGTGGTGTGGGACGTGCTCACCGATGGAGCCGCCCGAGCATCGATCATAGCTCAGGAGACTTTGGCCGAAGTCAAGGAGAGCGTGGGTTTGCCCTGAGGTGCGGGGGAAAAGAAGATGGACACGCTGGAGCAGTTCACCGCTCTGATGCGCTACTTCGAGGAAGACTCCGCAACGCTGCGGCAGCATGGAGAGATCGGGAAAGCGATGCTGGAGCAGATTGAGCAGGCCTGCCTGCTGCAGGATGCCGAGGCACTGAGCGACGGCATCGATGGTTTCTTGTCCCTTCTGATGGACGCCAACAAGATGGGGGGCTTCACGCCTGTCGAGTCCCAGAAGGCCGCCGAGCAGTTCGATAGCGTCCGTCAAGCCGCAAGATCTGTGCTCGACAAGATGCCGAAGTAGCCTGGTATGCTTGGTTCAGACATCCGCCGGATTTGAGTGTCGGTCCGGAGGAGCAAATCATTCTCTGAAACTGATCGAGACCAGCGGCGACGCGACCGTTCCACGAGCAGCGAGAGCGTCTCGTGTGCCTCTGGCAAGGGGGCGCCCGGTCCTACCCTCCGCCCTCCAATTCGGTCCTGATCTCGTCGCCGAAGGACATCGCCGTTTCTCGGCCCTTCTGGAGCAAACCACGCGCGTGCTCTGGGTCCACGAGTTCGACGATCAGTCGCCTCTCCCCGATCTCTTCATCGACCTGGGTGATGAAGGGTAATTTCCCGGTCAGAAAGTAGATGCCAGCTATGATGCCAGCCAGACTGGCCGCAGGCACGACCGCCCCCGAGAGCAGGCCGAAGACGAAACTCCGCGGCACAGCCATCAAGTCGCACAGATAGCCATAATAACCCGAAGCGGTGTCTCTCCCCATGATGCCAGTCCTCCTCCTGCCGCGGCCTACCGACCTCCAGCGTTCCACCTAGCCGCTCTGCTCTCGGCCTCTCCGCACCTGCTCCCTCACAAGATTCACCACCTCCTCAGGCAAGACCAGACCCACTGCGGGTCTTCCATCCTCCCTGATTTCCACGGAGGGCAACTTGCCAGTTAGCAGGTACAGGAGTACGTTGCCAACGACGAGCACAAACGCGGCCAAGCCCAGAACGAAACCCACGGAAAACGCCAGCCTCTTCAATGCAGACATCCCGGCCTCCTTCCCATCGCAAGGTCGAGGGTTGCCTGACGACGTACCGACTATCTCGCTTGATCAGGCGTCGTCGTCTTCGCTCATCTCGTCGGGGTCGGCGGCTGTGTCCTCCTGTCCTGCGAGGTCCATCCTGTCTAGCTCTGGTTCGGGAGCAGCGTCTGCCTCGGATTCCGCTTCCGCAGACAATCCCGCGGGCTCCTCCTCGACCTCTGGATCGTCCTCGGTGACAGCCTCCAACTCATATGCTGGCTCTGCTTCCTCTTCGGCCCCGGCTTCGAGCTCCGCCTCTTCCTCGTCTACCCCGATCTCCGTCGCACTCGCTTCTGGCTCTTCAGGCTCAACTTCTGCCTCTGGCTGTGTCTCCTCGACCTCGGCTGCCGGTTCCTCCTCCACCTCAGCCTCGGCCGCGGAGATGGCCTCATCAGCTTCCGCCAGTGCCACCACAGCCTCCGCCTCGGCTTCGATCTCCTCCGCCTCCGCCACTTCTGGCTCCTCCGGCTCGAACTCAGCTGCCGGCTCTTCAACCTCAGCGGTAGCAGCAACTAGGTCTGACTCCTCAAGAGGCTCCACAACCTCGACCTCGGACAGCGCTTCTTCAACCTCGAGTTCGCCCTCCAGTGCTTCCTCAGCCTCCCGTACAGCCTCCTCTGCCTCTGCCAGGGATGCCTCCGGAGCGCCCTCCTCGACCTCGGACAGCGCTTCTTCGACCTCGAGTTCGCCCTCCAGTGCTTCCTCAGCCTCCCGCACAGCCTCCTCTGCCTCTGCCAGGGATGCCTCCGGAGCGCCCTCCTCGATCTCGGACAGCACTTCTTCAGCGTCGAGTTCGCCCTCCAGTGCTTCCTCAGCCTCGGCCACAGCCTCTTCTGCCTCTGCCAGGGATGCCTCCGGAGCGCCCTCCTCGATCTCGGACAGCGCTTCTTCAAGCTCGAGTTCGCCCTCCAGTGCTTCCTCAGCCTCCTCTGCCTCTGCTAGGGATGCCTCAGGAGCGCCCTCCTCGACCTCTTCTCGCAGGTGTGCCCAGGCATCGTCGCCCTCCACCTCCTCGCGACTTGGCGCTTGCTTGAGACTGAGCCCCATCCGCTGCCGATGCGCGTCTATGCTCAGAATCTTGACATACAGCTGCTCGCCTTCCCTCACCAGATCACGGGGTGCGAAGTCGCCATCGGACAGCTCAGAAACATGGATGAGACCTTCTATCCCGTCTTCGATACGGGCGAAGGCCCCGAAGTCCACGATGTTGGTCACTACACCCTTGACAATCTGTCCAACTTCGTAGCTTTCCTCCGCGACGTGCCACGGATCGGGCTGCAGACGCTTG
>DATKVP010000273.1:0-7048 GCA_035530015.1 Anaerolineae bacterium
ATGTACTCCAGCAGAGCCGGGTCGAGGCTGCGGCGCACGATGTCCTCGTATATCTGACGGGCCTCTTCCCGAGGTAGAATCTCTCCCTCCCAGCGCTCTCCATCCACGTACATGGCGAATTCTGAGATAGCAGCTTCCTCCGGCAGGGGGAAGATGTAGATCCCCTCCAGATCGTACTGCGTGTCGTTGAGGAAGACCTGATCCACCTCGGTGGTGGCTACCTGATCAGTGATCTCCACCGAGACTCGATGGTACTCGACCACGAGGCTGGGTGCCTCGGACGCCGGCACGCCGGGCGGAGGATCCACGATCACCACCCCATCCGCATGAACCGCCCCTGATGTCCCCAGGAGGAGTCCCAGCACTAGCAGCCCCATAAGCAGCGTCTTCTTCTTCATCCCGTGCCTCCCTTCCTCTGCCAGGGGGGTGAGTACCCCCTGAAATGATCCTGTGCCTACAAGACGCGTGATCGTGATGAAAGGTTCCGCCCCCCGTGCGCCGCCCAGGGACAGGCCGTTTCGCAGCGTACCCAAGCAGCGTTATACAGAGTGCGGTTGTCAAGCGACACGGATTGTGATAACATAACCGAGGGAAGCAGAAATGGCTGAGCAGGGCACCTCGGCCCATCAAATCGAGAACCAAGGGAGAGGCGATCTCGGACCTCTTCTACCTCTCGCGCGCGTGAGCGAGACCCTCCTCTCAGAAGTGGAGATCGAGCGTCTCTACGAGCTCATCCTGGGTGTGGTGGAGGAGGAAACCGGCGCCGACACGATCTCCCTCATGTTGCTGGATGAGACCACCCAGGAACTGTGTGTGGAGGCTGCCCTGGGGCTACCCGAGGAACTGGTGGGTGCCGCCAGAGTCAAGATCGGCGAGAGAATCGCCGGCTGGGTCCTGGAGAAGGAAGAGCCCCTGCTACTGACCGACCGCAGCAAAGTGGCCCCGGCAATCCGTGACGCTATGCAAAGAGAAGAGCTGACATCAGCTCTCTGCGTGCCCCTCAAGATCAAGGGACGTGTGATCGGCGTTCTCAACGCCAGCAAGACCGGGTGGGATTCCCCCTTCGACGACCATGACCTGGAACTCCTGTCCATCCTGGCCAGTCAAGTAGCCATCGCCATCGAGAACTCGCGCGTCCACGCGGCGACCAGGGAGAGAACCAATCAGTTGGCCGCCCTCAACGAAGTGGGACGAGTCGTGATCTCCACGCTCGACCTCGACGAGGTACTTCGCCTGGCCATGCAGAGCATCAATCAGATTATCGAGGCGGAAGCCGGTTCCCTCCTGCTCCTCGACGAGACGACCAGTGAACTCGTTTTTCGCATGAGTCTGCACGGCGACTTGCGACAAGACGCACCTCTCACACTCCAGATAGGACAGGGCATCGCAGGTTGGGTGGTCAAAGAGGGACAACCTCTCCTGGTCCCTGACGTCAGTGCCGATCCCCGGCATCTCAAGGAAGCCGCCGAGAAGTTCGGCCTGGAGTGTCGCTCTATCTTGTGTGTGCCCCTGGTCATCAGGGACCACGTGATCGGAGCCATCGAACTGATCAACAAGCTGGGCGGCGAGTTTACCGGCGAGGACGTCGAACTCTTGAACTCGATGGCTGCTACCGTCGCCATAGCCCTGGAGAATGCGCGTCTGTACACAGAGCTCGCCGAGTTCGCCCGCGAGCTGGAGAAATCGCAGGCTCAGTTGGTGACAGCCGAGAAGCTGGCCGCCACCGGCAGGCTTGCTGCCTCCCTGGCCCACGAGATCAACAACCCGCTGCAGGCGATTCAGAACTGCCTGCATCTGGTCACCCAGAGGCGTTCTCTCGACGAGAAGAAGCGTCAGGTGTATCTGTCCATGGCTCAGGAAGAGGTCCAGCGACTCATCGATCTCGTGCAACGCATGCTGGACTTCTATCGCCCCTCCAGTGAAGGCAAGGGTCCCGTGGACCTGCACGTGGTACTGGACGACGTCTTGACCCTGGCTGGCAAGCGCATACAGCACGGTAACGTCATGGTACATCGCGATGCGACTGACCCCTTGCCACCCGTGCTGGGACTAACGAATCAACTGAAGCAAGTCTTCCTCAACATCATCATCAACGCTGTCGAAGCGATGCCTGAGGGAGGCGATCTGCGCATTGAAACGGGTTGGGACGAACAACGAGGCGAGGTAAGTGTGAGTTTCGCCGACGCAGGTGCCGGCATCCCCCTCTCGGAACTGGCCGACATCTTCGATCCCTTCTACACCTCAAAGCCCAAGGGTACAGGGCTGGGTCTTTCTATCAGCCACGGAATCATAGAGAGACACGGAGGAAGGATCGAGGTCAAAAGCGAGGTCGGCAAGGGGTCCACGTTCGCCGTACACCTTCCCGCACAGTCGCGGAGCCCACAGGCGAACGCAAGCTCTGCGATTCGGTGAGCAGCATGGTCTATGAGCGTTGCACCGGTTGCAAACGCTTGTTGACTTTTCCGAGGAAATGTGATATACTACTGTGGCAAGGCCCTCGAGTCTGCAACGGTGTCGGTCCTGTGTCTTGCCGAGAGGGAGTCAGTCAGGAGGTCAGCTTCTGTTGAGATGGAATAGGGGGCTGGCCTCTTTTGCATTCAGGTAGAGAACGAGGGGAATTGTATGAGAAGACAGGTCGTTTCTTCACTGTCCAGGGAGTACCTGGAAGCCATTAGCAGGAGGCTGAAAGAGTTGCTCGTGGATGCCGATGCGGCTTCCGTGGTCATGGTCGACACCATGGGCCAGGTCATCGCACAGGCCGGAGACGTCAGCGATCTCGACCTCACCACCATCGTCTCGCTCCTGGCAGCCAGCTTCGCCACCACCTCCGAAATGTCACGTCAGTTGAAGGAGACGCGTAGGACGTTCAACCTCACCTTTCACGAAGGTGAAAGGTATGACATCTATGCATCCAACATCGCGAGCGGTCTCTTCCTGGTCCTGATTTTCGACAGGCATGCCTATGCTCCTAAGATCGGTATGGTCTGGCTGTACATCAAGCGGAGCATTCAGGACCTGCTACGCATCGTGGCCGAGACAGACGCCGCAAGGCCCAAGGAAACCCTGACCTCTGACTTCGCCAAGTCCCTCAGTAGTGAGCTGGACAACCTCTTCCAGGAGAGAAAGCCGCCGGCGCCACCGAGCGGGAAGTGGGAGGAGGAACAGATGCAGGACCGGGTCCGTTGGCGGACCAGAGGCCCGCAAGAGTCGAAGAAAGGAGAGGTGTAGATGCCGCTGGAGGGAAGCCTGCAAGAGCTGAGCCTGACGAACATCATCCAGCTGAACTGCAACGAGATGAACACCGCCACGGTGGTGCTGATTCACGAGGGCAGGGAAGGGACTGTCTGCTTCGCAGATGGAGCCGTCGTGCATGCTGCCGTTGAGGATCTGGTCGGTGAGGAAGCTGTCTATGAGCTGCTCAGTTGGCCGGATGGGTCTTTTATCGTGGAGCAGGGACAGGCGGCCCCGGACAGAACCATCTCCAGCAATTGGAACAGCCTTCTTCTCGAGGGCATTCGCCGGTTGGATGAAGGAGACAGCGTGACGTGGGATGAGGTGGAGGTAGAGCCCGCCCCCATCTCATCGGATGACGGCGATGACATGACCAGACTTGCCCGTGACCTGAAGACGATAGGCGGTGTGGAAGGGACGGTCATCATCTCCCACGATGGAGTGGTCTTCGCCAGTGAGATAGACGGCAATCCTGAGAAAGAGGGTGCGGTCGCTGTATTTGTGGGCAACGCAGCCAAGGAAGCAGGGGAAACGATGCAGCTTGCTCCGTTCGACTGGGGCCTGATTACTATGGGCAACGACAGAATGCTGGTCATGGAACGGCCTACGTTCTTTGTCGGTCTCGCGTTGGGCGAGAAGGCGTCACCAGCCCTGGTGAGTGCGGAGGCAGCGAAAATCCTGGGGTAGAAACGGAGGGAGGCCCGTGGAACAGCTCTTGGCCGATATCAATGCAGTTGCTGGCGTGAAGGGATCTTTCGTATGCGATGTAGAGGGCGCGCTAGTCGCGCTATCCCTACCCGAACCTTTCGATGAGGCCAGAATCCTGCCAGCCACTCGCACCATCCTGCAAACCATTCAGGGATTGGAGACCACCAGGCGGCGTAAGGTCCAGGAACTGGACATACTCTTTCGCGACGCACGAATGGTAGTCAAGAACCTGCGTGTCGGCTGCCTGTACGTCGTCTGTGCGCGCAACATCAACGTGCCTCTGTTGAACTTGACGGCCAATCTAACTGCGAAGAAGCTGACCGAGATACTGAAGCAGCCGGAGGCCCAAGCCACTGGCGGTCCAGCCGTCGCGGTCGCCGAGGAGGAAGCCGCCGCGAGAGAGGAGGTTGCCATCGCAGATCCTTCCGCGCTGCTTCTGGCGCGGGCCCGCGAGACCATCGGCGCTGCCGCGCGGAGAGGTATCTGCCTGCGCCTCCTGGGAGGCATGGCCGTCAAGGCCATATGTGACAGCGCGGCTAGCATAACCCTGCCGCCCGAAGGGCTTGACCTGGATCTTGCGGTCTATGGCAAGGACCGCAAGCAACTGGACCTCGTCGTGGAGGACCTGGGGTATGAGCCTCAGCGACGCTTCAACGCCCTGCACGGGCGCAGCCGCCTCAAGTACTTCAACGAGCAGCAGGGTATCGCCCTGGACGTGTTCGTGGACACCTTCCACATGTGTCACAGACTGGCCTTCGCCGACCGCCTGGAGCTGAGCGAGCTCACGGTGCCCGTTGCCGATTTGTTGCTGTCAAAGCTGCAAATTGTGCAGATGGGGGAGAAAGACCTCAGAGACATCTACGCCATCCTATTTGATCACGAACTCGGGCACCTGGGTGAAGTGGACAGCGTGGAGGCTAGCTACATTGGCTCCATCTGCAGCGATGACTGGGGCTGGTACAAGACGATCACCCTGAACCTGGCCAAGAGTCTGGAGCTGGTAGATGACTTTCTGGTAGACGAGGAGAGGGAGGTCTATATCTCCCGGGCCCGTCAACTGATGCAGGTCGTCGAGGCTGTGCCCAAGTCCCTCCGCTGGCAGGCCAGGGCGAGGATTGGAGAAGCCAGGCGCTGGTACGATCTGCCTGAAGAGTAGCGACCGAATGAGGGAGAGGGCAAGATGCAGCATCTGAGTCCCCCTGACGAGTTGTTCATCCGCATGGACGACTGCCTTGAGCGGCTGCTCGATCGCAGCCGAGCAGTCTGCGTGCTGCTGGCAGACGTCAGTGGACAGTTGATTGTACAGAGAGGGAAGGACACCAAGTTGGATACCTCGGCGCTTGCGGCCGTGACAGCGAGCAACATGGCGGCGACCGAGGAGATGGCCAGACAGATAGGTGAGCCTGCGCCTTTTTCTTACCTCTTCCACGAGGGGACCAGACGGAGCATCTACGTCTCGGCAGTCGGGGAGACCTTTCTGCTCGTGATCATCTTCGACGAGATGTCACAAGTGGGATTAGTGCGCATCTTCGCCAGGCTTGCGGTCAACGAACTACTCGGGGTCACCGCCGAGCTCGAACCTTGGTTGGAGAAGGCAGGTTCGGTGGTGGATCGCGAGTTCGGCGAGGCACTGGCTGACCAGCTGGACAAGGCGTTCATCTGATCGAGAGGAACCACGGCATTTGCCGTAGAGTACAGCATGTTCATCAACTGGAAGATGCGCGAGATCAACCTCAAGGTCGTCTACTACGGGCCAGCCCTCAGCGGCAAGACCACCAACCTCGAGTACATCTACACCAGAACCAACCCGGATCTCAGAGGAGAACTCATATCCCTCAAGACCCGCGGCGATCGCACCGTATACTTCGATTTTATGCAACTTGAACTGGGTCGCATCAAGGGACTCAAGCCCAAGTTCAACCTCTACACCGTGCCCGGGCAGCCCTGCTACATCGCCAGCCGAAGACTGGTTCTCCAGGGCGCCGACGGTGTGGTATACGTGGCCGATTCCCAACTGAATCGGCTCAAGGCCAACATAGACACGATGCGGAGCCTCCAGCAGAACCTGCTCACCCTCGGATTCGATCCGGGCGACTTTCCCCTGGTGCTGCAATACAACAAGCGCGATCTGCCCAGCATAGCGCCCATCGCCCTTCTGCGGATGCAACTGGCCCATGACGGCGTGCCGCAGTTCCAATCAGTTGCCACCGAGGGCGTCGGCGTTCTGGAGACCCTGAAGTCCGCCATCAACCTAGTAGTTTCAAGGCTGTAGAAGAATGCCGAAACTACCCTTCGAAGAGACTCTGGAGAGAATCAACCGCGAAGGCAAGTTCGAAGCCTCAGTGCTCGCAACCTACGATGGTCTGCCCATCGCCACCGCACCCTCGGACTACGACACCGAAATCACGGCCGCAATGGTGGCCCTGCTGAGAAGCGTGGCACAACAAACTCAGGACCAAGTGGGAATGGCTACTCTGGACGAAGTCTCCGTCAGGGCCTCCGATCACATACGGCTGGTGTGCCGCTCCTTCCGGGTGGATGGCGAGGATTTCATCCTGGCGGTCGTGGTGCCCGCTAAGCAACGCTACTACAGGCAGCTCACCAACCGGGCGATCAAGGAACTCAGAACAGCCTGGCGCGCCATGGTCCAGGCCTAACAGCCCCCGCACTCGATGGGGTTCGGGTAGCAGACCGGCTACCCTTTCGACTTCTTCGTCCGTCCCAGACCTGCTCCCAGGAGCCCGCGGAGGAAACCCAACCTCGAACCGCATGCGCCACTGAGTAGCGGCTGCGCACGGTGTATACCTAGCTTGAGCCGGTCACGCTCAACAGAACTGCCGTCTTCCCGCCTATTCCTTCTCCCCTACTTCGTCATCGCCGCCTTCACGGCCTCGGCCGTACGGCCCATTTGCAGGAAGATCAACCCCAGCTTGGCGTCCCTGCTGGCGATCGCTGCCAGCACCGCTTCCGGACCTGCTGAGGTCACGATTGTATACCCGTCGTTGCCCTCCACGAAGACGCGCTCCAGACCACCGTGCTCGAACTCTCTCGCCGTCTGCTCGCCCAGGGCCAACATGGCTGCGGACATAGCCGATACCCGCCGCTCCTC
>DATKVP010000274.1:0-2535 GCA_035530015.1 Anaerolineae bacterium
GGACCAAAGCCGGGGGTGTGTACCTGAATCCGACGGTGCTCATTCGAGGACCCGATGCTGGTGGGTCGAGTACCTAGCCTAGATCCGTAACTCTACCACATCTCCGTCGGCCAGCGCGTGATCGCGCCCCACCAGCTGACCGTCGAAGGCAGCGCTACCCCACACCCGGGCCGCCTTGAGGTTCTGCACGAAATCCTTATGCACCTTTCCCGCAAGGTCGTCCACCGTGCTCCCCTCAGGCAACACGAACGGCCTGGCGAGATCGGGTTTCTTCCCGGGTGGTTTGGCGTAGACCCGGATGATCTCCAGTTGATCGAAGACCGCTTGCTTCAGCTGTTCCAGGTTCCTATCCGTCCTGACTGATACTGCCACCAGAGGCCATTCATCCTCGAGCAATTCCAGGAAGAGTTCAAGCAACTCATCTGACTCTTGGTCATCGTTCTTGTTGACCACCACCAGCGCTCGCACGAGGGTGGAGCCCGGGTCTTCGGCTTTCTGGGGCGCTCGGTGTTGGGGCACGATACGGTGCTCCGCCAGGAAGGCGATCGTGTCCTCGAGCTGCCCAAGGGGGTCTGTTTGCAGGTCTACGATCAGCAGGGCGAGGTCTGATCGACGAATCAGATCGAGCAACTGCGGCTCCACGAAGTCTCTGCCCAGGGACGGCGTGTCGATTAGCTGGATCTGGAGGTCATCATACGACATCATGCCCGGAGTCGGCTCCCAGGTCGTGAAGGGGGCCTCAGAGACGTCAGGCCTGGCATTGGTCAGAGCCGCCACCAATGAGGACTTGCCCACATTGGGAGCGCCGACCACCACCACCTGCCCCGCGCCTTCCTTGTCTATGTGGTAGGCTGATTCTTGCCTTCCAGGTCGCTTCTTGGTGTCGGCGGCCGCTTTGAGCTTGGACAATCGCCTGCGGTAGCCGGCGCGTAGCTTGTCCGTCCCCTTGTGCTTGGGGATGGTGCCCAGCAGCTCCTCGAGGCATGCGATCTTGTGCGCAGCCGATTGGGCTGCGCGGTACCGCTTCTCGGCGTCGAAGTACTCCGGCGGCAGGTTGGTAGGCATGGCTCCGTGGGTTATTATAGCACAGGAAGGCCGCAGAACTGTAGTTTGGTGTCGCGAGGGAGCACAGATCGCTGCCGGGTGTGAGATTCCTCAGACAGGACACGACCAGCTGGTCGAGTTGACCAGGTGCCGGGCTCTAGCACATCCCAGTGGGGGGCATGGACAATGCGCTAGCTTGCCGCGCCCACAGCAGTGCTGGGGAGTCTTTGCACCACCGCTCTGCTCTTCAGCCAGAGCCACGCCGCCTCGATCACCGTACCCGTGGTAATGGCCAGAGCTCCCAGAGCTGCTCCTTGCAGCCCACCAATGAACAAGCCCGCAAGCAGAATGGTGCCCACAATGGCGAGGTTGAGGATCTTCGCTGTGCGCAGTGTTCGCGGACGTGCTTGCAGCACCAGCAGCCCTGCATAGAGACTGTGGAGGCTGTACCCCAGGGGTAACAGAATCATGATTCTCACCGCGGGAGCCGCAAGGCTTGCCACCTGATCCGAGACTCCGAGCAGATAGTCCATCACCACGTACAGAAGCGGTGTCAGGCCAAGGAGCCCCAGCGCGAGGCTGAACACCAGACCCGTGAGAGCCACGAAACGTGACACCTTACGCCATGCTCCCCTGTCATGGGCCAGAGCCACGCTCACTTGACGCAGCGCGAGCGTGGGCGCCCAGAAGACGGTGGCCAAACCCCAGGCTACGGGCCACGCGGCCAGAGACAGTTCGGCTGACGGTGCGGAGGCGACACCTGCAGTGACAAGCGGAGGAATCACCTGGAAAAGCACGGAAGTCGTGGCCAGGGGCAGAAACAGAGACCACAACCTGCCGAAACTCAGCGAGCCTGGGCTATTCTCGCTTTCTGGAAGCCGTCGACGGATGCTGAGTCGGGCTACAAAGTGCATGAGAGCGGTCTCCGCGAGCACCCCCACACCCGCCGCCAAGGCACCCAGGTAGGCAGCCGGCAGCGGGATCAGAGCTTGGCCCACGTACATGGCCACCGTGAGTACCGCCAACCGGAGGACAGTCCCGGCGCCGATGATCATGGACTGACCTTCCCGCACCAGAACACCCTGGTGGACGCGCCGCCACCCGATGGGGAATACCCACCACATCAGTATCCGCAACGTTCCCGCCGCCGTGGGTGCGATGCTCGCTGGAATGCCCATCAGATCTTGGAGCAGAATGCGCCACAACGGTGTGTAGAGCACGACCAGGCCTACGGCTGTCAACCCCAATCCTGCCAGGATGTAGAAGCGCCTCAAGGTTCTGAACGCCGATCTGCTACTGGAGAGGGCAATGGACAGCTCAAGCATCATGTAGATGGGCGCCTCCAGCATGAAGACCAGGCTGTTGGCGACGCCAAAGGCAGCCAATGAGAGCTCCGCCCCCGGTGCTCGAGCCAGAAACAGGTTGAGTACCGGTACGTCCATCATCATCAGCCACCAGCTAACCGCCAGAGGCAGATACAGTCTTGAGATC
>DATKVP010000275.1:0-16742 GCA_035530015.1 Anaerolineae bacterium
TACCACATGCGAAGGCGCTGCGCGCCCGATACCTTAACCTGGTAGACATCTTCGGCCACGACTATCTGGTCATGCCCTTGGCGGCTGTGAAGGTGATCGAGGATTTCCTGGGCCAGTAGAGGATAGGAGAGATCACCGTGCGTCCTTATGAAGTTCTCATACGCCCTATTGTGACTGAGAAGACAACCCTGCAGGGAGAACAAGGCAGGTATACCTTTGAGGTTCACCCTGGGGCCAACAAGCATCAGATCAAGGAAGCGGTGGAGAAGATCTTCGACGTGGATGTGATGGCAGTGAACGTCATCACTGTGCCTGGAAAGAGCCGTCGCTACGGCCGCCACGTCAGCAAGCCCCACTCCTGGAAGAAGGCCACGATCAAGTTGGCCGAGGGGCAGTCTATTGGGTTCTTTGAGGGAGTATAGGCATGCCGATAAAGGTGTACAAACCCACATCACCTGGGCGGCGGGGCATGAGCGTCACCACCTTCGACGAGATAACCCGCACGACGCCTGAGCGCTCGCTTCTCAGGCCACTGCGAAAGAGTGCTGGTCGCAACGCCCAGGGGCGCGTCACAGTGCGCCATCGCGGTGGAGGGCACAAGCGCAGGTACCGGGTCATAGACTTCAAGAGAGACAAGTTTGGCGTCCCGGCCAGGGTGGATTCCATCGAGTATGATCCCAACCGATCAGCTCGCATTGCGCTCCTGGTGTACGCCGACGGTGAGAAGAGGTACATCACAGCCCCTCTGGGGCTCAAGGTCGATGACCTTATTGAGTCCGGTCCCGATGCCGATATCCGTGTGGGCAACGCCCTGCCCATTGCCAACATACCAGTAGGCTCTACAATCCACAACATCGAGCTGCGGAAGGGCAAGGGCGCGCAATTGGCCCGGTCTGCGGGGGCCTCGGCCCAACTGTTGGCCAAGGAAGGGCAATACGCTCAGGTTCGTCTGCCCTCCGGCGAGATACGCCTCATCAATACCCAGAATCTGGCGACCATTGGCCAGGTGGGAAACACAGACTGGGGCAACGTCAACCTGGGCAAGGCGGGCAGGTCCCGCTGGCTGGGTCGCAGGCCAGCTACTCGAGGCTCTGCAATGAGCCCCAGGGACCATCCTCACGGTGGTGGTGAGGGTCGATCACCCGTGGGTATGCCGTCGCCAAAGAGCCCTTGGGGCAAGAAGACCCTCGGAAAGAAGACTCGCCGTCGCAAGGATACGGAGAAGTGGATAGTCCGTCGTCGAGGAGCGAGGAGGAGATAGCAGATGACCAGATCACTGAAGAAAGGTCCCTACATAGATGCCAAGCTGCTCAGGAAGGTCAGGCGTATGAAGGAGAGCGGCGACGAGTACGTGATCAGGACCTGGGCGCGTGCATCTACCATCTCCCCTGAGATGATAGGCCTCACCATCGCCGTGCACGACGGGCGTCGTCACGTACCCATCTACATAACTGAAAACATGGTGGGACACAAGCTAGGGGAGTTCGCACCAACTCGCACCTTCAGGGGCCATTCCTACCGCGAGAAAGCGACAAGTATCAGATAGAAGATGTAGGTGCCGACATGGGACTTGAGATCAGGGCAGTGGAAAAATTCATACCGATGTCACCACGCAAGGTGAGACTCGTGGCGGACATGGTCCGAGAGCGACCGGTGGACGAAGCCTTGGCGCTGCTACGTTTTCTGCCACAGGCGGCCGCCGAGCCAGTGGCCAAAGCCATCCAATCGGCCGCAGCCAACGCCGAAGATGTCCACGGCCTATCCAAGTCTGACCTGTACATCTCTCGGATAGCCGCCGACGTCGGGCCGACTCTGAAGAGATTCGAGGCCGGGGCTCGTGGACGGGTCAAGCCTATCTTGAAAAGATCATCGCACATCACGGTGGTTCTGAGCGAACTAGAGGAACAGTGAGAAGTGGCGCAAGGAAAGAGAGGCTAGTTTGGGCAGAAAGGTACATCCTGTAGGGTTCAGGCTGGGGGTCAACAAAGACTGGAGGGCCAAGTGGTTCGCCGAGGGCGAGCAATACGTGGACCTTCTGCGCGAGGATCTCAGACTCCGACAACTCATCCTCAAAGAGATGTCCCACGCAGGCATCTCTAGGATAGATATCGAGCGCTTCCCGAAACAGGTCTCTGTGACAGTGCACACAGCTCGACCTGGCATCGTGATCGGTCGCAAGGGAGCGAGTGTGAACCTCTTGCGCCGTCAGGTGGAAGAAGAGACTGGGAAGAAGGCTCGCATTGAGGTAGTAGAGGTGCCGGAGCCGGAGATGGACGCCTACCTCATCGCCGAGAATATCTGCGCCCAGTTGCAGAGACGGATCTCTCACAAGAGGGCGATGAAACAGGCGGCGTCTAGGGCCATGCGCCTTGGGGCCGGCGGGGTGAAGATAGCCTGCAGTGGCCGGCTATCCGGAACAGAAATGGCTCGACGCGACTGGACGATGGAGGGTCGAGTGCCTCTACATACCCTGCGCGCCGATATAGACTATGCCCACAGTGAGGCGCTCACCACCTATGGCCGCATCGGGGTCAAGGTATGGGTGTACAAGGGCGAAGTCTTCCCTGAAGAGCAGCAGGCAGCAGAAGAGACGGGGTTCGACCGGATCTGATCCTCAACCTCAGGGGGTAATTCGTAATGCTTATGCCCAAGCGAGTGAAATATCGGAAGGCTCATCGGGGCCGCATGAAGGGTAAGGCCAGTCGAGGCGCTCAGGTGAGTTTTGGGGACTTTGGGCTACAGGCCCTTGAGCCCGCGTGGATAACGAGTCGCCAGATTGAGGCAGCACGCAGGGCCGTAGTTCGTCACGTCAAACGAGGTGGCAAACTATGGATACGCATCTTCCCAGATAAGCCTGTGACCGTCAAGCCCGCTGAGACCAGAATGGGTAGCGGCAAGGGAAACGTTGATCACTGGGTGGCCGTGGTCAAGCCAGGTCGGGTGCTCTTTGAGATCACCGGTGTGGACGAAACCACTGCGCGCGAGGCGTTTCGCCTGGCCTCACAGAAACTACCCATCAAGACCCAGTTCGTTTCCAGATACGAGCTGTAACAGCGAGGAACCGTCCCATGAAGGCGCCAGACCTCAGAAATATGACTTCAGATGAGCTGCGACACGAGTTGGACAACATGTATGAGGAGCTGTTTAATCTCCGCTTCCAGTTGAGTACCAACCAATTGACGAACTACAACCGTGTCCGCCAAGTGAAGCGAGACATTGCCCGCGCCAAGAGCATCCTGAGAGAACGGGAGCTGCAGCAGGCCGAGGAGGAGTCACCATGACCGGACGACGAAAGTCCATGGTCGGCACAGTAGTCAGCAACAAAATGGACAAGACGGTTGTGGTAGTCGTCGAAAGATTGGCGAGACATCCTATCTACAAGAAAGTTGTCAAGTTGCGGAAGAGATTCAAAGCCCACGATGCCGACAACGTTTGCCAGATGGGCGATGTGGTACGCATTGTAGAGAGCCGCCCGCTGAGCAAGGAGAAGCGTTGGGTGGTCGAAGAGATAGTGAGGAGCACGGCAGAGAGGGTAGAGCAATGATCCAATCGGAGAGCCGTCTTCGAGTGGCGGACAATACCGGCGCACGAGAAATCTTGTGCATCAAGGTCCTCGGCGGATCGAAGCACCGCTATGGGCGTGTGGGGGACATCATCATCGCCACCGTGAAACAGGCCATCCCTTCTGGGTCCGTCAAGAAGGGTGAGGTCGTAAGGGCTGTGATTGTACGCACCGCCAAGGAGTACGGACGGTCCGATGGGTCCCACATTCGCTTCGACGAGAATGCAGCGGTGATCCTAGACGATTATGAGAACCCCAAAGGCACGCGCATCTTCGGCCCAGTGGGGCGGGAGTTGAGGGAACGCGGGTTCATGAAGATTGTCTCGTTATCCCCGGAAGTCCTCTGAAGCGGACTGCTGGAGACAAAGGTCGAGAAGATGAGAAGAATCAAGAAGGGCGACACCGTCGAAGTGACTCGGGGCAACCACCAGGGCATGAGGGGTACTGTCCACAGAGTCCTGGCAGAGAAGAACCAGGTAGTCGTCTCAGGCATCAACATGATCAAGAGACACACCAAGCCTACCGGTCGCGTGCGCACTCAGGCCGGCATCATTGAGCGAGAGGCCCCGCTGCACATCTCCAAGGTAGCTCTGGTGTGCCCCCACTGCAACCAGCGCTCCAAGGTCGCCTACAAGGTTCAACCCAGTGGAGTGAAGGCCAGAGTCTGCAAGGAGTGCAGTGAAGCGGTAGAGTAGCGGGATACCCAGTTGGAGAGATCGTCATGTCCAGACTGAAAGAGATCTACCAGAACGAGATTGTTCCCATCCTCATGGAGGATTTTGGCTATCGCAATGTGATGCAGGCGCCACGTCTGGTGAAAGTCGTCGTCAACATAGGGCTGGGGGAAGCCCTGCAAGATGCCAAGGCCCTGGATGGAGCCACCCGAGACCTGAGTACCATAACGGGACAACAACCAATTACCACTCGGGCTCGGAAGTCCATTGCCGCATTCAAGCTCAGGGAGGGCATGGCTATCGGCGCAAAGGTCACACTGCGAGGTCGGAGGATGTACGACTTCCTCGACCGGCTACTCAACGTCACCCTACCCCGCCAGCGAGACTTCCGGGGCGTTTCGCGCGATGCGTTCGACGGTCGAGGCAACTACACCCTGGGCCTGGAGGAACAGCTGGCCTGGCCAGAGATTGATTACGATTCGATCGACAAGGTGCGGGGCATGGAGATCAGCATTGTCACCACTGCCAATACCGATGAGGAAGCAAGGCGACTGCTCACGCTGCTGGGCATGCCCTTCAAGAGAGTATAGCGCCATTGGCAAGGAACTCATCCCTCAGTAGTTCATTCATGGAGGTCAAGTGGCCAAGAAGTCGATGATTGCCAGGGAAAGTCGAAGGAAGTACAGGACTCAGGTGCGGAATCGCTGCTCGAGGTGCGGGCGTCCCAGGGCCTACATGCGGCGCTTCGGGCTGTGTCGTATATGCTTCCGTGAGTTGGCGTTGGAGGGCAAAGTCCCCGGTGTCACCAAGTCTAGCTGGTAGCTGAGAAAGGGCACTGACAACATGCACACTGATCCCATTGCTGACTTGCTCACCCGCATCAGAAACGCAGTAGGCGCCAAACACGCGCAGGTGATGGCACCTTCCTCCAAAATGAAGGTGTCCATAGCCATGGTGTTACGGGAAGAAGGGTACATCCAAGGCTATGATGTCACCAAGGACCGCCCTCAGCCTACGCTGAGGATTTGGCTGAAATACACGGACGATGACGAATCGGCGATCACCTCCCTGCAGCGGGTCAGCAAGCCCGGATGCCGTATCTACGCCGGTAACAGAGAGCTGCCCAGGGTCAAGAGCGGCCTCGGGATAGCCATCTTGTCGACTTCCAGGGGCATCATGACTGACGGGAAGGCAAGGCGCTTGGGGATTGGTGGTGAGGTTCTGTGTTATGTATGGTAGTGAAGACTTTCGATCACTGTCTCGTGAGCTGACAGGGACAATCCGCCCACTCAGGTGGGGAGGCAGAGGAGGAGGTACGCTCTGATGTCTCGCATAGGCAAGATGCCCATACCGGTGCCGCCGGACGTTCAGGTGACCATCCGTGGCTCCGACGTAACGGTTGAGGGGCCGAAGGGCGAACTCACGCGCACCTTCCATAGGGACATTTCGGTGCGCCTCGAAGACAACCAGTTGATAGTGACCCGGCCTACTGATCACAGGCTGCACCGGTCGCTGCATGGCCTGACGAGGGCCCTGCTGGCCAACATGGTGCACGGAGTCCGCGAAGGCTTCCGTAAGGAGCTGGAGATTCACGGCGTTGGCTATCGCGCTCAGTTGGAAGACGACAAGCTTGTTCTCTCCGTCGGGTACTCGCACCCTGTTGAGATCGTACCTCCGCCAGGGATCACGCTACTCGTAGAAAAGGGCTACCGAAACATCGCGGTGGAGGGTATCGACAAGGAACTGGTGGGTAGAGTAGCGGCGGAGATCAGAGGCGTGCGAAAGCCAGAGCCCTACAAGGGTAAAGGTATCCGCTACGCCGGCGAGTACGTACGCCGCAAGGCAGGCAAGGCAGGCAAGATTGGCTAGCACGTCCCTGGGATGAGCTGCAGTCTTGGTGGGAGTAGAATGGAATGAGCACGAGAAAAGGCCGTGAAGCAGCGCGCCGTCGCAGACATATGCGGGTACGGAAACACTTGCGGATCGCCAAGGATCGTCCCCGCCTATCCGTGTTTCGCAGTCTGAAGCACATCTATGCTCAGGTAATCGATGATATCGAAGGTCAGACCTTGGCAGCTGCGTCCACTCTCGATCCAGAGGTGCGAGAACAGGTCGCCGGCCTGAAAAAGTCCGAACAGGCCAAGGTAGTAGGAGAGATTCTCGGCCGACGGGCCAAAGCTCGCGGCATCGAGAAGGTTGTGTTTGACCGAGGGGGCTACAAGTATCATGGTCGCGTGCGATCTCTGGCTGAGGGCGCGCGCGCCGAGGGCCTGGAGTTCTAAGTAGCAGTGACACGAATCCCTGCCCTACGTTGCGTCACGATCCCACGCATCGTAGGTCCTGAGTAGACATAGGGAAAGAGGGTATTGATGGAAGAGGAATTCCTTCAGGAGCGAGTTGTCCACATTGCCCGTGTGGCCAAGGTAGTCAAAGGAGGCCGCCGCTTCGGATTTCGAGCTCTGGTTGTGGTAGGCGATGGCCGAGGCAGCGTCGGCTCTGGGGTCGGCAAGGCGCGCGAGGTGCCAGAAGCGATCCGCAAGGGGATCGAGAAAGCCAAGAAGAGCATGATTCGGGTGCCCATCACAGGTACCACGATCCCTCATGATGTTATTGCGCAGTTCGGAGCGGCCAAGGTGCTACTCAAACCCGCATCGCCGGGCACCGGCGTCATCGCTGGCGGAGGGGTGCGGGCAGTGGTGGAGGCTGCTGGCATCAAGGATATCCTCAGCAAGTCGCTGGGCAGTGCGAATATCCTGAACGTGGTCCGCGCCACTATGGAGGGCTTGAAGCAATTGAAGAACCCGGAAGAAGAGGCGCGCCGACGCGGGAAGCCCGCGGGAGAGCTATTGCCCTTCTGGGAGCAGTCAGATGGCCAAAAGTAGCAAGCAGCTACGGATAACCTGGGTAAAAAGCAGTATAGGCTATTCCCTAGACCAGAAAGCTACCGTCAGAGCGCTGGGCCTTCGCCGTTTGGGCCAGTCGGTGGTACGACCGGACAATCCCTCCGTACGAGGCATGGTGCAGAAGGTGGGTCACCTAGTTGAGGTTGAGGAAGCCTAGCGCATTCCATATGGACAGGGGAAGGCCCTGCCGCTGAACCAGACACCAGTGTGGCAGGTGTTCCTTCGGAGGAGCCATGAAGTTACACGATTTGAAACCAGCCAAGAGGTCCAAAAAGGACAAGAAAAGGGTAGGAAGAGGGGACAGTTCCGGGCACGGCAAGACGGCTGGCCGAGGCACCAAGGGACAGAAGTCCCGCTCGGGCGGAAGCATCCCCCCCTACTTCGAGGGCGGTCAACTGCCGCTGGTGAGGCGGTTGCCTCGGATGCGAGGTTTCGTCAACATCTTCAAGACCCAGTTCACCACCGTGAATCTGGATCGGCTCAGCGAACGGTTCGCGAAGGGGGCTGAGGTCACACCCATCACACTAACCGAGGTGGGCCTCATCAAGTCACCGAATGACTTGGTCAAGGTGCTGGGAAGAGGGGAGTTGGACAAGCCGCTGACCATCAAGGCCCACGGCTTCTCCACCACTGCCAGGGCCAAGATCGAGGCCGCGGGCGGCAGCATCGAGGAACTGGCGCATCCAACCGACAGACCCAAGAGGGGTCGACGGCCCAGACCTCGGTAGGGGGACAGTAGTGGAAACCATACGGAATGTAATGAACGCATTCAAACTGCCGGACCTGCGGCGGAAGATACTGTTTACTCTGGCCATGCTGGTCGCCTATCGGTTTGCGGCGCACGTGCCGGTGCCGGGCGTGAATGCAGATGCCTTGCGACAGCTCTTCCAGAGCAATCAGCTGCTGGGACTACTGGACATGTTCTCAGGCGGGGCCATGTCTAGTTTCTCGGTTGTGGCCTTGGGCGTGTACCCGTACATTACAGCCTCTATCATCATGCAGTTGTTGCTGCCGCTGATCCCGCCTCTGGAGCGTCTGGCCAAAGAAGGTGAGGCAGGCCAGGCGAAGATCAACCAGATCACTCACATCATGACTGTGCCGCTGGCTGCGCTGCAAGCCATCGCCCAGATCACCATGTTCAGCCGTGGCACCCTGCCCGTGATGGAAGGGTTCAATCTCTTCTCTGCCGAGACCTTCGTATCGAGTGTGGCTACACTGGCCACCCTCACAGCCGGCACTATGTTCGCCGTGTGGTTGGGAGAGCTCATCACCGAGCAGGGAGTGGGAAACGGCGTGTCCATTATCATCTTCGGAGGCATCGTCGCCCAGATCCCTCAGAGGGTTGCCCAGGATCTGCGCACCAACATTCCAGGTCTCATCGCCTTCGCCGTCATCGGTATAGTAACCGTGGCTGCCATAGTCTTCATTTACGAGGGGCAGCGGCGCATTCCGGTCCAGTACGGCAAGCGCGTCAGGGGAACCAAAATCTACGGGGGCCAGAGTACACACATACCCTTGAAGGTCAACTCTGCGGGTATGATTCCGCTCATCTTCGCGTCTTCGTTTCTGATCCTTCCAGGCGTGATTGCCAACTACTTCCAGTTTTCAGATAGCCAGGTCATAGCGGGTCTGGCGCAGGGCGTCGTGAACCTCTTCGATAGCGGAAAGATCTTCTACTGGATCATGTACTTCGTGATGGTCGTAGGGTTCACGTATTTCTACACGGACGTGATCTTTCAGCAACAGAACATGCCGGAAAACCTCCAGCGGCACGGCGGGTTCATTCCCGGCATTCGTCCAGGGGCGCGCACAGCAGAGTACCTCAATCGAGTGCTGCGACGCATAACTCTGGTGGGCGCCTTGTTCCTGGGATCTGTGGCCGTGCTGCCGTTCTTCGCGAACACGCTCACACCCATGCAAACCATGATTGTGACCAGCACAGGCTTGCTGATCGTGGTTGGTGTGGTCATAGACACGATGAAACAGCTTGAGGCGCAGCTGCTGATGCGCCACTACGAGGGCTTCTTGAGATAGCATTTATGGAGGTCGTGTGAATCTGGTCATGCTTGGCCCACCCGGTGCCGGGAAGGGGACCCAGGCGGCACTGATAGCCGAGAAACTGGGCGTACCACACGTGGCCACCGGCGACCTCTTTCGGGAGGCCCTCAAGAGCGAGACCGAACTGGGTTTGACCGCCAAGTCCTATATGGAACGTGGCGAGTTGGTGCCCGATGAGGTTACCGTCGCCATGGTGCGAGAGCGCCTGCAGAAGCCGGACAGCGAAAGCGGGGTTGTCCTGGACGGGTTCCCCCGGACCATCGAGCAGGCTGAGGCGCTTAAGGTTTTTCTCGCCGAACAGGGTGAAGCTATCGACGCGGCACTCTTCATCGATGCCGCTGAGGACGAGTTGGTGAGAAGGCTCTCGAGCCGCTGGACTTGTCGCAATTGCCAGGCGGTCTACAACGTCATCTCAAACCCTCCTCATGAGGAGGGGAAGTGCGATATATGCGGTGGTGAGCTCTATCAGCGCGCCGACGATGTGCCGGAGACCGTGAGAAACCGGATTCGGGTCTATTGGCAGCAGACGAGCCCTCTGGTAGACTACTATCAGGATCAAGGATTGCTCATTACCATCAAGAGCGAAGGTGGCATAGAGCGAGTACAGCAGAAGATCCAGGAAGCCCTGCAAGTCGCGTAATGGTCATCAGGAAGTCGGATCGCGAACTGGCACTGATGCGAGAAGCAGGGAGGATTGTGGCCGTGACCCACGCTGTCCTGCGAGAGAGCATAAGGCCCGGGGTCACCACAGCCGAACTGGACGCGCTGGCCTACGAAACCGTCACCAAGCACGGTGCCAAACCGTCGTTCCTGGGCTACCGGGGTTTTCCAGCGTCGTTGTGTGTGTCCACCAACGAAGAGGTCGTCCACGGCATACCCGGACCACGGGTATTGGAAGAGGGCGACATCGTCAGTCTGGATTTCGGGACCATCTATCGAGGCTTCCAGGGCGATGCGGCGATCACCGTCGGCGTCGGCAAGATAGGCAAGAGAGCACAAGAGCTCATCGAGGCCACGCGCGGCGCTCTGAAAGCAGCCATCGCTCAATGCAGGCGCGGGAACTACCTGGGCGACATCTCGTGGTCCATCCAGGATTATGCCGAGTCCAGAGGCTTCTCTGTGGTCCGGCAGTATGTGGGACACGGTATCGGGCGGAAGATGCATGAGGAGCCGCAGATACGCAACTACGGCACTCCGGGCAGGGGGATTCTCCTCAAGCCGGGCATGACTTTCGCCCTGGAGCCTATGGTGAACGTGGGAACCTATCTGACTCACGTACTGAATAACGAATGGACAGTGGTGACTGACGATGGTCAGCTGTCGGCCCACTTCGAGCATACCGTCGCCGTTACCGAGGGAGAGCCCGAAGTACTGACCCGATTGTAGAGAGTGGAGTTGATCATGAAAGTGAAACCATCGGTCAAGCGTCGCTGTGAGAACTGCAAGATCGTGCGGAGGAGAGGTATCGTGCGAGTCCTTTGCAGGAATCCGCGACACAAGCAGAGACAGGGATAGTCTGGTCGGGCAGGTTGAACTCACCCACCCGCAGCAGATAGGAGGACTAAAATGGCTAGGATCGCCGGCGTTGACTTGCCCAAGAACAAGCGAGCGGAGATCGCGCTCACTTACATCTATGGCATAGGCAAGTCCACCAGCCAGAGAATCCTGGGTCAGGCCGGGATTGATCCCAACATCAGGGTCAAGGATCTGACGGAGGAGGATGCCACCCGTATCCGAGTCATTATTGACAAGGATCATAGGGTGGAGGGTGACCTCCGTCGAGAAGTGACTCAGAATATCAAACGCCTCCAGGAGATTGGTTCGTACAGAGGCCTGCGTCATCGCCGGAATCTCCCATCGCGCGGGCAGCGTACCAAGACCAACGCGCGCACCAACAGGGGCGCGAGAAGGACGGTTCCTGGCAAGCGCAGGACCAGGGCCAAGAAATAGTAGCCTGTTGCAGGCTTCTGCGAGCACGAGCATCCAATGGCGTGCAGCAGGAGGCTGGATGCCGATTCCCAAGAGGAGGAATAGGTGGCACGAAAGCAAGTCAAGAAACGTGGACCGCGTCGCGTGCGTAGGGACATCCCTCACGCACAGGCACATATACAAGCGACTTTCAACAATACGATAATCACCATCACCGACATCAACGGCGACGTGATCACCTGGAGTAGTGCCGGCACCGTGGGCTTCAAGGGGTCCCGCAAGAGCACCCCTTACGCTGCCCAGCTCGCCGGCCAACAGGCAGCGCGGCAAGCGATGGACATGGGCGTGAGGGAACTGGACGTTCTCATCAAGGGCCCTGGACCCGGCCGGGAGGCGGCGGTGAGGGCGCTACAGGCGGCGGGGCTTGGAGTCAGGTCCATCAGTGACGTGACGCGAGTACCGCACAACGGGTGTCGTCCTCCAAAGAAGCGTCGCGTGTAGTCGATCGAGTAAGTCGGTCCGTCTCAGGACGGACTCACTAGAGGAGAAGACATGGCAAGATACAGAGGTTCGGTCTGCAAGCTCTGTCGTAGAGAGGGAGGGAAGCTGTTCCTGAAGGGAGATCGCTGCTTCACAGCGAAGTGCGCTTTCGACAAACGCTCCTACCCTCCTGGCATGCACGGTCGCCGAGCCCGGTTTCGGCGCAAGACTACGGACTTCGGCACTCAGTTGCGCGAGAAGCAGAAGGCTCGGCGCATCTACGGTGTGCTGGAAAGACAGTTTCGTCGCTACTTCCGCGAAGCTGAACGGCGCAAGGGCGTCACAGGAACTAACCTCTTGCAGATCCTGGAAAGCAGGTTGGACAACATTGTATACCGGATTGGCTTTGCCAGCTCGCGCGCCCAGGCGCGCCAGTTGGTCAGGCACGGACACTTCGACGTCAACGGCAAGAAGACGGATATACCGTCGTTCCTGGTCAAACCAGGCGATCAGATAGTGGTGCGGGCCCGGAGCAAGAGCAATAGCTACTTCGAGGCCGTGGTGCAGGAGATGGAGCACCGTTTCGCCCCGGAGTGGCTCAGTGTCGACGTCAGCACTCTGTCAGGACGATTGCTGGCTCTCCCGACTCGGGAAGAGATTGACTTACCACTCAGCGAGCAGCTAATAACGGAGTACTACAGCAGGTAGAGCAGTCTCTCACGCCGGAAGCTGTGTTCAGGAGGGAAACCCTTGCTACCCAATCTAGTTTTGCCCAAGATCGAGATTGAAGCGATTTCAGAGCGGTATGGGCGCTTTGTCATCGGGCCGATGGAGAGTGGCTACGGTGTAACCGTCGGCAACTCCCTACGCAGAGTCCTTCTCTCATCCTTGCCCGGTGCAGCAATCACCTCCGTCAGCGTGGATGGCGTCTACCATGAGTTCTCACCGATCGCTGGAGCCAAAGAAGACACCATGACCCTGGTTCTCAACTTGAAGCAGGTGCGAATGAAGATGCATGGGGATGAACCCGTACGCCTGCGACTTGAGATCGAGGGAGAGGGGATTGTCACCGCGGCAGACATCGAATGCCCCAGCGAGGTGGAGATCATCAACCCTGAGCTTCACCTCCTGACTCTGGATGCTAGCGACTCCAGGATAGAGCTGGAGATGACGGTCGAGCGGGGACGTGGGTACAGCCCCAGTGAGGATAGAGGCGAGCTGACCATAGGGCAACTGCCCGTGGACGCCATCTTCTCACCCATTCGACGGATCGCCTACATAGTTGATCGAGTTCGCATAGGTGAAACAACGAACTTCGACCAACTCAAGCTGGACATTTGGACCGATGGCACCATCCAGCCCGAAGAAGCACTGAGCACATCCGCTCAGATACTGGCCAAGCATTTCTCCCTCGTGTCCAACGTCGGGGGAGTGCTGATCGAGGAAGTAGAAGAGGCGGCGGAAGAAGGCATCCCAACCCGTGTGTACGAGATGCCTATCGAGGAGCTCGACCTCACCGTGCGAGCGTTCAACTGCCTGAAGCGCGCCGGGATAACAAAGGTAGGCATGATTCTGGAGAAGCTGGAAAAGGGCGACGACGAGATCCTGGCGATCAGAAACTTCGGGCGCAAATCCCTGGATGAACTGAAAGAGGCCCTGAAAGAGAAGGATCTCCTCCCTGAGCAACAGGAGGACGAGAGCGATGAGACATAAGGTAGCAGGTCGCAGACTCAAGCGGTCGACTGGTCATCGGAAGGCGCTATTCAAGAACCTCATTACGGCATTGTTCCGTCATCGAAGGATAAAGACCACAGAGGCCAAGGCCAGGGCAGTGCGCAGTGAGGCAGAGAAGCTGATAACTGTCGCCAAGCGCTCCTTGGACAAGGAGAACGACGTCCACGAGCGGCGCCAGGTTCTCCGTACCATTTCCGACAAGGAGGTCTTGCGGGAGTTGTTCGAGAGCATAGCCCCCGAGTACAAGAATCGTCCGGGAGGATACACGCGCATGCTCAAGCTGGGGCCCCGACAGGGCGACGCGGCCCCTATGGCCATCTTGGAACTCGTGGAGTGAGTGGTGGTATGCAAGGGGTTGCTCCCGGAGCCCGCTGCATCAAGGCCGTCTTGGAGTACGACGGAACCAGATACGCGGGTTTTCAGAGCCAGCCCAACCTGCTGACCATCCAAGGGGAGCTACAGAGAGCCTTGAGCGAGGTGACACAAGAGGAAGGCAAGATTGTGGCAGCCGGTCGTACAGACGCTGGCGTCCACGCCAGTGGGCAGGTGATTCACTTCCTCACCTCGTGGAAGCGATCACTGGAGGAGCTTCACAGAGCCTTCAATGCCCTGCTCGCGTCTGACATCGCCATCAAGGAGATGACCGTGGCTCCGCCCGACTTCCATGCTCGCTTCAGCGCGCTGACGCGAGAGTACCGCTATACGATTCTTAATCAGAGAATACGCTCACCATTGGAGGCGCGCTACGCGTACCACCACGAACGGCATCTGGATACAGACGCCATGGGCGAAGCGTTGGAATGCCTGGTCGGGACGCACGACTTCGCCTCCTTCGGGCAGCCAACTCAGGGCGATAGCACCGTGCGGGATGTTATGCGCGCCACATGTAACAAGGATGGCAATCACATCTATATTGATCTAACGGCCAACGCTTTTCTGCGACACATGGCGAGGACGATCGTGGGTACCCTCCTGCCGGTAGGCAGAGGGCTACTCCCTCCCGGAGATGTGAGCGCGATTCTCGAGGCCGAGGACAGAAGTCAGGCCGGTCCGCCGGCTCCAGCTCATGGCCTTTGCCTGGCGAGAGTGAACTACTGAGGTATCTGGAAATGAAGACGCATTCTACAAGACCCTCCGAGATCGAGCGTCAGTGGTACGTAGTGGACGCCGAAGGCCGGACGCTGGGTCGGTTGGCCTCGGAGATAGCCAAGATCCTGAAGGGAAAGCATAGGCCCATCTATGCTCCAAACCTGGACACCGGCGACTTCATCGTCGTCGTCAATGCCGAGAAGATCCACGTCACGGGGCACAAGATGGACCAAAAGCTCTATCATCGCCATTCTGGCTACCCAGGTGGCCTCACGAGCATCACCCTACGCGAGCAATTGAAGAGACACCCCACGCGGGTCATTCGTTCGGCAGTGCGAGGCATGTTGCCACACAACAGGCTGGGTCGAAGCATGCTGAGGAAGCTGAAGGTGTACGCAGGCGATGCGCACCCTCACGCGGCCCAGGCACCTAAGTCCCTGGAGTTGTGAAGCGACCAGGTCCGTAGCTGCGACAAAGGAGGTTACGAGTAGTGGCGGAAGAGAAGGAAGTGGCGGAAGAGACGCAACCCGCCAAGGAAGAGCCACAAGCTGCTAGTGGAAGCACGGTTCGAGAGATTGAGGAGGAAAAGGCCCCTGCGCGGGCGCCGGCCGCCAAATCCGTAGAGGCTGCTGATACCCCGCCTGCTGAGAAGGCAGAAACGCCTCCAGCCAGGGAGGTTCGCACGGCCAAGGCAACCCCTGTTGCTGACGAGCCGGCTCCGCCTCTGGATGCTGAGGCAGAGGAGCCCTTCCCGCCGCTGGCCGAGCTCCGCGGGCAGACCGATATATACTACTATGGCACCGGGCGGCGAAAGACGGCTAGTGCCCAGGTACGCCTCTACCCCTCCAAAGAACCTGCGATCTTTGTAAACGACTTGGGGGTTGACGAGTACTTCCCCCGGCCTGCCGACATCAGGCTCCTCAAGACACCGCTACAGGTCACGGCGACGGAGGACATGTTCAGGATAACGGTCAAGGTGCGAGGAGGTGGGATCTCAGGACAAGCCGGCGCCATCCGCCACGGGATTGCCAGAGCATTGACTAAGGCAAACCCGGAACTGCGCCGTACGCTGCGCAGGGAAGGTTCCCTGACTCGAGATCCTCGTATGAAGGAGCGGAAGAAGCCAGGCCTCAAGCGGGCCAGGAAAGCACCGCAGTACACCAAGCGATAGAGTAGCGAAAAGCGCCGAGCCAAGGCTCGGCGCTTTGTCATTTCCACATCCGGTGACACTGGAAGCCCACGACTGTGCCACATCACATCCAGTGGCGCAGCCACACCTCCCCGTTGCCCGTCAGAACAGATAGAGGATGGCCAGCACCGCACAACCCCACAGCAGGTTGTTGGCGACCAGCGGCCGGTCCTTGATCAGAATCTCCTCCGGACTCCCCGACAGATCCCGGCGTTGCATGAGTAGCAGGTAGCGCAATACCCCGTAGAGGACGAAGGGGATGGTCAGCATCATACTGCTGTTCTCGGGTACGTGAGCTCCCCAGAAAGTGTAGAGCGAATAGGAGATGACCGTGGACGAAGTGACCACGGCGATCATCTTGGCTAGAAGTCCGGAGCTGTATTCGGCCAGCACTTTGCGGTGCTTGGGCGCCGCGTCGCCGAGGATGAGCAACTCGTGCCGGCGCTTGCACAGGGCCAGGAACAGCGCCAAGAAACCGCCACATACGTAGAGCCAGGGCGAGAAGGTGGTTGCTCGCGCAACTACGGAGCCACACGTAACCCTCAGGATGAAGGCCGCACCTATGGCCAGGACGTCGAGGATGATGAAATTGGTGATCAGCAGCGAATAGGCGATCTCAACCCCCAGAAAAGCCGAAGCGACCAGTCCCAACCGCGGATCCATCAGGAAAGTGATCGACAGGCTGGCCGCCGCCAATGCAAAGGCTGCCCCCACCGCCCACGATCTCTTGAGCCTCCCGGCAGCCAATGGGCGGTCGTGCTTCGCCGGATGATACCTGTCCCGTTCCGTGTCCACCAGGTCGTTGATCAGGTACGACACACTGGACAGCAGGCAGAGACAGACGAAAGCCAGTGCGGACCGCCCGATGAGATCGGGCATCCCCAGCTTCAATCCAAACGCCAGCGGTGCGAACATGAAGATGTTCTTCAGCCAGCGCTTGGGATGCATGGAGGTGATCAATTCCCTGATCAATTCGCCCGCTCCTAGAACACGTACAGTATCAACAGTACCGCAGCGCCCCAGCACAAGTTGCTGACCACAAACGGAACATCCCCGATGAGTATCTCCTCAGGGCTGCCACCCAGGTTCTTCTGATGAACGAGATACAGGTAGCGAAAGATACT
>DATKVP010000276.1:0-4864 GCA_035530015.1 Anaerolineae bacterium
CGCGTCATGCTGAGCGGAGGCGTGCCCGATCCTGCCAATCCACCTCCAGGATGCGTTTTCCACCCCCGGTGTCCCGGAGCGACCGACGAATGTAGTCGAGTGCAGCCCCAGCTCGTGGACACAGGAGGCGGACACATGGTATCGTGTCACCTCTGAGCCCCAGGCAGGCAGCTGCTGCAACTGGCACCGGCTTGTGTCCCCGAAGCTTCATTGATCCATCCAACCCCGATTCCGCGCTTATGCGACCGTCGCCTGTTTCTCAGTCTTCGTCAAAAGATGATGTGACCATCACTCGTTCACATCGACCACGATTCTAACCCGAGCACGTCCCCACTGGCGACCGGCGACCCGAAGACCGAAGCCAGTGGGTGCTAGGCCTGAGCTGACATAGTGAGGATGCAATACGACGGGTAGACAATCTCCTCTGACTACTTGCTAGTCGAGGAACTGGTATGAAGGAGGTTCTGACCATGGACCTTATAGAAGCGATTAGCACCCGCAGAAGTGTGCGCCAGTGGACACCGGAGCCCGTGTCCGATGACCAGCTTAGGGAACTGGTCGAGGCAGCAGCCAGAGCCCCGAGCGGCGGCAATACCCAGCCGTGGGCTTTCGTCGTCATTCGGGATGAAGCACGGTTGAAGCGGCTACGCGCGGCTGCCCCGGGGGTAGCCGGCCGGGCGACCGCCGTCGTCCTCATCTGTTTGGACAAGCAGCGAGCAGATGAGGAGCCAGGAACAGCCGAGTACGATATGGTACACATGACTCTCGGAGCGGCTATGCAGAATCTGCTTCTGGCCGCTCATGGACAGGGACTCGGCGCGTGCGCAATTGGCTCCTTCCACCTCGCGTCACTGCGGTCCATCGTGTCGCTGCCCCCTCATTTGGAGTTGAAACTACTAGTGGCCTTGGGCCACTCCGTCAGCCAGCCAAAGGCGCCCCCGCTTCGCCCTTTGAGTGAGGTGTGCTACTTCGAGGAGGTGGGATCTAGTCGTGACCACTGAGGATCTGCGAGAGGACCTAACACTTCTGGTCGGATTCATGCTGACCAGCGCCCATGGCCTTGTAACCGAACCCAAGAGCTATGGGCCCGCGCGTCTTCTGGACGCTGGGGGCCGAGTGCTGGACATCATGGATGAGCAAGGCATGCTCGATGATTCACTGAAGGAGATCAAGGCCGAGATCGATCGCGAGCGCTTCGGTCCCATGGATGATGAAGGGTTCGTCGCCAGGCTAGATGCGCTCGCCCTCAGGTGGACAGAATCGCTCGCCAGCATGTTCTGAGCGATGTCCGACGGGGCATGCCAGACTCCACGGTGGCCTTGGCGTCGGTCAACTGAATAGTGTAGTCGCCCGCGCGCGCAGTGACGGCGGATCCTTCGAGACAGCTGTAGGCAAATGTCGAGCTGATCTGCCAGCGCTCAGCAATCCTGCTACACTCACGATTCCGTTTGCACGCGACCGAGAAACGCGTCGTAGGCACCATCTGCGGCCAGCATGGCGCGACACGCCGTCCCCCCAGCAGCTATGAGCAAAGCCATCTGCGCGACCCGCTTGCCCAGGCTCTCCGCTGCCGCTACTGCTACCTTGGCGTCTGCGTCTCCGTTTTCGTACAAGTTTTGCAGGCTGTTTTCATCCAAGTCCTGGCGAGTCCATCCTGCCGCGCCCAGGTACGACTGCCATGGATCCCCAGCAACGGGAATGCAGCCCATCATCACTGCATGATTGACCAGCGTGGTCATCACCTGTTCCTGGCCCGAGAAGATGCAGTCTCCCTGCACCGCCACACCCATTACCTTGAGGAGCTTGGAAACGCCGTCCCCTTCTTGCACGCAGAGTGAGTTGCCCAGTCTATCGAGGAAACACTTCAGCTGCCCTGGAATACCCATGTGGTATACGGGTACCGAGTACACGATGGCATCTGCTGCCAACCATGCGTCACGCAACTCCTGGAAATCGTCCCTTGTTGCACAATCGCCCAGTTCCTCACAGCGGAAACACGAGACACAGGGACTGATCCTCTTTCTCGCGAAGGAGTACAGATGGGTTGCCACGCGCCCGTCAGCGACCTCACCGGCCGCAGCAAGGGCAAGGTCCAACAGATACCGGCTGTTGCCTCGTTCCCTGGGGCTGGCACAGATTCCCAGCAAGCTCACCGTCTGCATGATGCTCCTCCTCCGACGTAGAAACTCGGGCTGTAAAGACCGCCAGACGTCCGGCCCGCGTCGCTTCGCTACGTGATCCCAGAATTCCGAGCGGCCGATACGCCCTCTGTCATCGGCGCTGCTCCTGTCTTCGGCTGGCCCACTGCGCGAGATCGGAACACAGCGATTCCAGCCCCAGCGCGACCAGTACTTCCTCGGTCGGATGCCCGGTGTCCACATCCCAACCGTGCAGGCTGTAGTACTGGTCCAGCATGTAATCTATCTCCGCCTGCGACGTGACGCGACCCGCGTTGGGCCCCTCCTCGAGGGGTTCATGCATCATACGCCAAGGCAGGTGTTGCTCTCTGCTGCGCTCGGCCCCCTGCCGCACGTTGAAGCAGCGCTCGAGAGTCACTATCCGGCGGCCTGCCCGCATCAGCTCCTCAGAATCGATCTCGATCCCCCAGGTTGCGCTCAATAACGCAGCCATTCTCTCGGGGGTCATCATGTAAGGCCCCACCGTGACCTGCATACATACGCCCAGCGCATCCGAGACCGCCTGACAGTCCTCGTGCCAGCGCACCAACTCTGCCTTCTTCTCAGGCGAATGCGCCACAGCATATTCCTCGTCGCCGCATACTTCTTTCACCACAGCACGAGCTTCGGGGGTTCCGCCAAACTCAGCTATGGGCTGCGCTGCCAGGTGATCGGGTCCGCGCGGGTTGACGGCGAAGCCCAGGGCATAGCCTTTGGCGCCCCGGGCATCAGGGCTGGACTGCTCGAGGCCGCGGGCCTGCATAGCCCACTTCCACGAGTCACCGCCCACCTCTGCCGCTGCCCGCCGTGTGCCTTCGGCCAGAAGATCGGCGAAAGGGCCTTCTCGTCGCGCAATGCGCCCAATGAGTTCGTGGAGCACCTCCACGTTTCCCCATTCCAACTCAAGCCCGTCGGCCTGTTCGGGGCTGATCATCCCCTTCTCGTGGCACTCCATGGCCCAGGCGATGGTTAGGCCGGTTGACAGCACGTCCAGGCCCAGGTCATCACACAGTGCGCTGGCCTCCAGCACAGCATCAGTGTCGGCTATGCCACACTGGGGTCCCAGTGCGATAAGGGGCTCCGCTTCCGGAAGGCTCGCCCGAAGCGGTCCGTACGGGCTGGAATCGTTGCTGAGGAAATGACGACACCCGATGCCGCATGCGCTACACGCCAGCCCGGCGCGAAAGTAGCCCAGCTTCGCCATGTGCTGCCCGCTGAGTTGTTCCGCCTGCTCGACGAAGACACCTCGGAAGTTATACGCCCCCACCTCCCCTGCACGGGCCCACTCGGGCATCATGCCCGGGATGCCATACTCTCTGGTGAGGACGTCGGTTTCATCGACCAGGATTTCATCATGCACGTCCTTGGACACGCTGACGAACCGGTCCACATCAGCCAGGGGGATGCCTCCGGAACCCCGAACGGCGATGGCTTTCAGTTTCTTGACACCCATCACTGTGCCAATGCCGCCGCGAGCTGCCGTGTTGAACCGAGACAGAAGGATAGCCCCGTACAGAACGCCGTTCTCGGAGGCGGGACCCACCACCGCGGTCTCTATGCGGTCATCGTCAAACTCCGCTTTGATCGCATCGTCGGTTTCCCCTGTCCCCTTGCCCCACAGATGGGCGGCATCTCGCAGCTCCACCTGACCCCCATCTATCCACAAGTAGACGGGACGATCCGACGCTCCGGTGATGAGTAGGTGGTCGTACCCCGCATACCGCAGCTCGGCTCCCCAGTGGCCGCCTGCATTGCATTTCAGATACCGACCCGTGGCCGGACTCTTAGAGGTGATCGTGGTGCGCGCGGCGGCAGGTGCCATCGTGCCGGTCAGCACCCCTGGGCTGAAGAGTAGCAAGTTGCGTGGACCGAGGGGATCGGTCTGCGGAGTAACCCGTTGATAGAGGAGCTTCGCCGCAATGCCGCGGCCACCTATGAACTGATGCACCTCTTCAGAACCCACACGTTCCAGCTCTACGCGTGCGGAAGTAAGATCGACTGTGAGCACCTTCTGCTCAGCAGGGACTGGCACCTACTTCACCCTTCCTGGATGGCCAACCTGGCGGAAGGCCAAAATGCGGGCCAGACTCCTCCTAGTACCCCACGATCTCCTTCACCGGGGGATGGGGATAGGTTCTCTTGCTATGAGAGAGTCCCATGCCAGCCAGTGCTTCGGCGAGCTTGAATGCCAATATCCCAGGATCGATCACCGGGACGTCGGCGATGCCTCGTGTCCTCAACCCCTCTGCCACATCCCTGGCCAGCCCAGCCATCCCGGTGCAGCCGAAGATGATCACGTGAGCTCCATCCTCCGTCACTGCCTTCTCCGCCTGCTCCACCAGCGCCCCAACCAGCCTCTCCCTGTCGTCTTCCAGCTCGAGAACGGGGATGTTCACCGCTCTGACCGACGCTAGCCGTGTGGCCAGACCCGCCTTCACCGCGTGTTCGTAGAAGGGAGGGGCATCTGTCTCTAGAACCCCCACGATCGAGAACCTGTGGCCCAACATGGCTGCCACGTGCATGGAACTCTCAGCGGGCCCGACGACGGGGATAGAGACCATTTCCCGGGCTGCCTCGACACCGGGATCATCCATGCAGTTGGAGATCACAGCGTCAATGCCGTCTTCCTCCGCCTCAACGACCTTCCGCACCACGTCCGGCGCCGCCAAGGCCGCTTCGTATCTTGA
>DATKVP010000277.1:0-4251 GCA_035530015.1 Anaerolineae bacterium
GGCGTGGGCCGCGTGAGGTTGGTGGACCGCGACTGCGTAGAACTGAACAATCTACAGAGGCAGATCCTTTTCGATGAGGAGGACGTGGCGGCTGGTCTGCCGAAAGCGGAGGCAGCTGCGCGCAAGCTGAGGACAGTCAACTCTCAGGTGCAGATAGAGCCTCTGGTGGTGGACGTGGGCCCGGACACCGTGGAAAGAATCGTGGGCGATGTCGATGTCGTGCTCGATGGCTGCGACAACTTCAACACTCGATATCTCATCAACGACGCCTGTGTGAAGCTCCGGATTCCCTGGGTATACGGCGGCGCCGTGGCCAGCTATGGCATGACCATGACCATCGTCCCCTACCAGACCCCGTGTCTCCGTTGTGTGTTCCCCGACACACCGCCCCAAGAGAGCGCGGCAACGTGTGCCACGGCGGGAGTCCTCGCTTCCATAGTAGCCACAGTCGCCGCTCTGGAATGCAGCGAGGCGCTGAAAATCCTCCTGGACGGGGGCCGGCTCAACCAGGGTTTGATACACATAGACATCTGGGAGAACAGCTTCGAGGCCTTTTCCATCCAGCGGAGGGACGAGGGCTGCCCAACCTGCGGTCAGGGCCGGTACGAGTTCCTCCAGCCCGGCTAATCTCTGGCTTCGGTCGAGAGCGGCCCGGCTACTGCGCTGATCGCGGATTCAACGTCGCTTGGCAGTCGTCGCAAAGGCCCACCATGTCGACGTGGACACGCTCGACAAGGAAGCCCTGATCCGCACTGACCTCGGCCAGCAACCTCGGAATCAAGGGGCTGTCAAACTCGATGACCCGCTCACAATTGGAGCAGATCAGGTGAAAATGCTCCGCCTCTTCCCGCACTTCGTAGTGGTGGTGCTCCTCATCGAGGTGCAGTTCGCTAATCAGCCCCAGTTCCCTCAGCAGGTTCAGGTTGCGATACACCGTCGATAGGCTGATGCGAGGGTCCTTGCTCCGTGCACGGCGGTAGATCTCGCCAGCGTCCAGGTGCCCCTTGCTCTCGCTGACTACCTCGAGGAGCAGGTTGCGCTGCGCGGTGATGCGCTTGCCCTCAGCGCGAAGGATCTCCAAAGCTCCTTCGTCCGGTGACACCGTCAACTCACCGCCTCTCCAGTCGCTCAGCAGCCATGTCGTGTCCCGCCGCACTATCCCTATCAGCGAACAATGAGCCAAACCGGTCCCAGCGCCCAGAGCCTATTCGATACCATCGAGTCGAGACCGCGTTCTCCAGCGCCGTCGCCCTCCGCTCTCTAACCTTCCCGACCACGAACTATGGCGTCGGTCATGCGGGCCACGCGCGCCATCTCCTTGACGTCGTGGACCCGGACGATGTCGGCCCCGTTGGCTATTCCTACAGCCACTGCGGCGGCGGTCCCTTCCACCCGCTCCTCGGGCGGCAGGTTCAGGGTATAGCCAACGAAGGATTTGCGCGAAGGACCAAGAAGGACCGGCCTACCCAGGACCTTCAGTTCCGACAGGTTTGCCATCACTCCCAGGTTCTGCTCGACCGTCTTGCCAAAGCCGATCCCCGGATCAACGATGACCATATGTCTCTCTACCCCGGCCTCCAGGGCAAGGTCGATGCTCTCTCGCAGTTCCCGAAGGATGTCCCCCATCAGGTCGTCGTACTCGACCCCCTGGTACCGGCCACCTAGGCGCTCAGTCTGCACGGCATCCTTGGGCCGACTCCGGTTATGCATGAGCACCACAGGCACCTCATATCGCGCGGCGATGCTCCCCAGCTGGGGATCCATACGCAGACCCCAGACATCGTTGATGAGGCTTGCTCCCGCCTCCAGCGCCTCCCTGGCCACCTCTGACCTGTAGGTGTCAATGGACACGGGGACGTCGCCACGCCGTGAGAGCGCCTCCACAACGGGCAGCACCCGGCGCAACTCCTCCTCAGCCGTCACAGGCTCGGAGCCCGGCCTCGTCGACTCGCCGCCGACGTCTATCAGATCAGCACCATCCTCCACCATGCGCTCCGCCTGAGCCACCGCCATCTCCACGTCGTCTCCCAGACCATCTCCTGAGAATGAGTCCGGCGTGACGTTCACTACGCCCATGGTGTAGGTTCTCTCGCCCCAGTTGAAGAGCCTCCCACCGATACGGAGAGGCCTCAACTCCCCTCCAGCATAGCAGGACAAGGCCTCCTCCAACTCGGAGGCCATTCTCACCAGGCTCTTGAAGGGCTGCAGGCGTAGCTTCCTGACCAGGTCCTCATACTGGCGTAGAGTACCCAGTATCAACACGTCGCTGATTGATTCCTGTGTGGAGTATACCTCCCGCGACGTGACCACCTCGCCCTGGCGAGCCAGCATCTCCTGCTTGATGATATTCGCCGCGGCGAAGTTCAGACCCTCCAGCTTTACCGCGCGGAAAGAAGCCTTGGCCGTCATGATCTTGATGCCCGGGGGAGAGGCACCAATCTTCTTCATCTCCGCCCGTATTTGTGCCGCAGTGTCAAGCCTCAGGACGCGCGCATTGAAGTCGCCCGGCAAACTGTCCTACCTCCTGGCAGACTCTGCCATGTCCAGGATGGAGAAGAATTCGGCCCTCGTGTCCGGTCGAGTGCGGAAGCTCCCTCTGTTTGCCGAGGTGACCAGGCGGCTGCCTGGCTTCCTGATTCCTCGCATAGTCATACACAAGTGCTCGGCCTCAATAACCACCCCTACTCCTCGAGGTCCCAACGCGTCCACAATAGTGTCTGCAATCTGTCCGGTCAGTCTCTCTTGGAGTTGCGGCCTCCGAGCCAGGATCTCCACCACTCGGGCCAGCTTGCTGATCCCAACCAATCGTCTCCTGGGGATGTATCCCACGTGTGCCAGGCCGTGGAAGGGCAGGAAGTGATGCTCGCACATGGAGTAGAAGGGGATATCCCTCAGCACGACCATCTCCTCGTGCTCTTCCTCTTCGAAAGCCACAGCCAGGATCTCCTTGGGATCCTGACTCAGACCTGAGAAGATCTCGGCGTACATGTCTGCAATGCGGGTCGGTGTGTCCACCAGGCCCTCCCGAGTCGGATCCTCTCCGATGGCGGCGATGATCCCTTCCACCGCCCTTCTCACCCCGTCGCGGTCTATCACTGTGCTTCCCCTTCCATCAAGAAGCCGAGCTCTCAGCCGAGCAACTCATGACCACCACCTGCGTCTCGGACGGCAATCCACCCTTGGTTATCTTCAGTTCGTCCTGAGGAGCGCTTTCCTTGACTCCCATCTCCTTGAGGAACTGATCCACGGGCGCCAGCTCCAGCCCCCGCAGGAGCTCCGTCTTGTAGTGCATAGGGATCACTATCTTCGGCTCCAGCAGGCTGATAACCTCCGACGCCTTCGCCGCGCCCAAGGTCGTACCGTCCCCCACTGGAATCAGCAGCACATCCACATCTCCCAACTCCTCGACCTGAGACTGAGTCGGCACACGCCGCAGGTCCCCAAGATGGCACACGGTGACGCCCTCGAAGTCGAGGAGGTAGATCGTGTTTTGGATCCCCGGCGTCTCGGCCGTGTCCCGCGAGTAGGCCGGGATGCCGATCACGAATATGCCCTTGATCTCGTACTCCCCAGGGCCGCTGATGATCGTTGGCTTTCCCCTCAAGGCCTTCACGTTGGCGTGGTCGGGGTGATCGTGGCTCACCGTCACTATATCCGCCCGGATTCGTGGCAGCTTGTAGCCAATATCGGGCCCATACGGATCAGCAACAACTGTGCCACTTCTGCCGCGCAGTCTGAAACAGGAGTGGCCGTACCAGGTAATCTGCATATTGGTCCTCCACAAACAAAGGTGGCTGCCGTCAAGTGTTCTCTCCCCATTATATGGCAACCGGGCTTCAAAAGGAAGCAGCGCCCAACTGCGGACGGATCTCAACGCAACCCTCTGCAATCCTCGCAAGGGCCGGTGGTGCGCAAGGTCGTCATACCCCACACGTCACCTCACCGCTCGCACCTTTGCTTCTGATCAGACTTGTGCTACCATTGTTCGACCACTCGGCCACTCAGACGCAGTTCTGAGCGCACCAGTCAGGGGCGATCCCGCCTCGAGCCTCCGCAACCTGATGGAGCACCCCAGCGACAAGAATCGCGGGGCTTGGCGAGACAACAGGAGTACGCACAAAAAGGAAAGCTAATGGGGCCGATTGTACTACAGGTGGGCCGCGTCACGATCTCTTCCTACGCGGCGTTCGTGGGACTGGGGATCCTCGTGGGCCTGCTGATGGCCTACCTCGAAAGCAGGTGGAGAGGGGT
>DATKVP010000278.1:0-2322 GCA_035530015.1 Anaerolineae bacterium
AGAGGTGGAAGGAGTCGGCCAGCAGGTACGTGCCGTAGGCTAAGACCGTCGTCAAGGTGATCTCGATCAGATGATCGTCTATGCGGCTCAATAGAAGCGAGAACACGTAGCCCGCGACGAATCCCAGGATACCCCCACCTGCCACCACGACGAGAAACCTGACGATGTTGCCCACCAGACTGAACTCACCGGTGAGGATCATCAAGACCAGTATGCGGTAGAGGACGATGGCCATGCCGTCGTTGAACAGACTCTCTCCCTCAATGATGTACGAAAGGCGTCGAGGTACACCCAGTTCCTTGAAGGTGGCTGCTACTGAAACGGGATCTGTGGCTGAGATGAGAGCTCCAAAGAGCAGGGCCAGGGGAAGTTCCAGGCCCACGGCCCAGTGGAGGATGGCTCCGACGACGAGCATCGAGATGAGAGGGGCCGGGATGGCCATGATGGCAATGGGCCTTCTGTTGTCCATCAGGTGCTGGAAGTCGAGGCGGAAAGCCGAGTCGAAGATGAGAGCCGGGAGGAAGACCAGCAGAACGAGCCCTGGGGTCAGCCGGACACCGGGTATAATGTTGAATACGCCGATGGCAAGGCCAGCAAGGACCAAGGCCACGGAGTACGGCAGCCGCGTGCGGCGAGCAAGCATCGCCACCAGCGAGATGATGAGCAGGAGGGATACGAATGTGAAGTGAGACGCGGATACTTCCATACCGGCTCCGAGCGTCAGCTTCCGAAATCGCCAGTCCGTTCCAGGCTCACAGTAGTGATTCTCGACGCAGGTTCCACAGGGCCAGGAGTCCGACCCCGATGGGTAGCCAGAAGGCGATGAAGCGGAACAGCAGCGTGGCCACAACCACAGTGCCAGACGGGATGCCGAGGCTGACGTAGACCGCCGTCAACGAGGCCTCCGTCACGCCTATTCCTTCAGGCATCAGCAAGATGCTGATGATGTAGTTGGTGATCACGTATCCCACGATCAGTACATCCAGCCTGATGGGGAACCCGAGAGCTTGGAATACGAAGTACAGCGAGGCGATGTCAGAGAAGAGCGTCATGATGCCGTAGATCAGTGCCTTGACTGTCTCCAAGGGCTTGCGGCGAGCCATGTCCACCGCCTCGTAGAAGTTGTCAACACTCTGTGACAAACCCTGAGGGTTGTAGATGCTCCTTCTCGCTATCCTGCCGAAGGGCGCGTCAAAGAGTCTTGCTATCCTGTCCAGCATACGCCTGAGCAAGGCAGGACGCCGATAGAGCATCATCGCGCCGACAAAGAGGCCCACCATCAAGGCAAGCATGGCCGCGGCCAACACCACTTGGGGGGTGCCTATCAACTGGTGGCTGAGTAGATAGAGCAGGCCCAGGCAGAGGGATGTGAAAAGGATGACTCCAGTCATCATATTCTGAAGGATCAGCACTACCACCAGACTGCCAAGGGAAAGGCCGTGCTTGTCGAAGAAGCGGTACCGGACGTAGATGCCTGCTGCCCCTCCGGCCGAGACGATGCGGTTTGCGGAACCACCAGCAAGCATCAGTTCAACGAATGGCCACAGCCCGATGTGATGTCCGAGGAAATGGAGCAACTTCTGAGTATAGAGGGCCACGGTGAGGTAGCGCAGCGATTCGGCAATGATGGCCAGCACGACAAATCGGCTCTGAGCGGATACCAGCAGGTCCAGCGCCTCTCGCTCGCCAACCAGTCGCAACAAGAGAAGAGCTACCCCTGCTCCAACGACGAGCATGAGTAGCAGCTTCTTGAGGTCTACTCTCAGCGGCGCTTCCAGCTCGCTGCGGTCGGGTGGGGGGCTTTTCACGGCGGCGTCCACCTACAGCCAGCCCTCCCGCCTGAAATAGGTCAGCATACCGACCACGATGGCCACCATGAAGCCGATGATGATCATGAAGGACAGAGGGTGACTGGCCAGAGGAAGCCGGCTGAGGTTCATGCCGTAGATGCCGGAGATCACCGAGAGAGGCAGCATGATCACGGAGAAAATGGTCAGGATCTTCATCACCTCGTTGATGCGGTTCGAGGTGAGTGACTCTAGCGTCGTGCTCAGCCCTTCCACCACCTCCCAGAGGTCTTCCAGACGCTCCCAGATCTGGACTATGTGGTCGGAGACATCTCCCCAGTACACGTCCAGGTCGCCTCTCAAGAACTCCCAGTCTTTCCGCTCCAGGCTGGCGATGATCTTCATCTGAGGCTTAATGGTGCGCCTGAAGTTGATGAGATTCCGTCTGATGATGGAGATCTCCCTTACGAGTTCCCTGGCATCGCCGTCGAAGATCGTCTCTTCGATCCTTTCGGTGTTGTGGTTCTCCTTGTCC
>DATKVP010000279.1:0-2871 GCA_035530015.1 Anaerolineae bacterium
TTCTACGAACCGCACCATCTCCACCTTGTCGAACTGGTGCCCCCGCTTGATACCCCGGGTGTCCCGTCCCGCCGACATCTGCTCCCGGCGGAAGCAGGCGGTGTAAGAAACGTACTTGATGGGCAGCGACCCAGGGGGAAGAATCTCCTCCCGGTAGAGGTTGGTGACCGGCACCTCAGCCGTGGGGATCATCCACAGGTCATCAGGCTCGTACCGGTAGAGGTTTTCGGCGAACTTGGGAAGGTTGCCGGTGCCTACAAGGCACTTGCTCAGCACCAGGAACGGGGGATAGACCTCTGTGTAGCCGTGCTCGTTGACGTGCACGTCGAGCATCCAGGTGATGAGGGCACGCTGCAGCCTGGCACCCAGTCCCTTGAGGACGTAGAAGCGTGAGCCAGATACCTTGACGCCACGCTCGAAATCGATGATGTCCAGGGTGGACCCCAGATCCCAGTGAGGCAGAGGCTCGAAACCCAGCTGGCGAGGCTCACCCACCGTCCGCACCAGCAAATTGTCGCTCTCGTCCCTGCCCACTGGCACTGATGGATCAGGCATGTTGGGCACCAGAAGGAGCAGGTTGTCCAGATCCTGTTCGACCTGGTTGAGTTCCCCATCCAGCTCCTTGATGCGAGCACCCACGTCACGCATCTTCCCGATCAGCGCCGGATCCCTCTCCTTCATGCGGCCGATCTCCTTAGAGACCACGTTCCGCTGATGCTTGAGAGAGTCGGCCTTAGCCAGCAAATCCCGTCGCTGAGTGTCGAGGGCGAGTATCTCGTCTATGGGGCCCGGCGAATTCAGCTTGACGAGGGCTTCGCGGACTTCGTCAGGGTGTTCGCGAATGAATCGCAAATCAAGCACGGTGTTTCCTGTCCCTTGGGGTTTGCCACGCTAGGGCGATCGGCTCTTCCACCTGTCCCGAATCTCGCGGGGAGGGCGCTTGAGTGAGATTATACGGCAGCGAGGCTCAAAGTTCAAAGCTTCGCCGGACTCTATCGCCGTGATCCACCTTCCACAGCACGTCTGTAGGGGCGAACCTGAGAGCCACCCCTACGATTCACTTGCGCATGCGTGGGATGGAATCTGACAGGTCCAATCTCAGCGATCACACAAAGAGGATGGTCTGTCGGGAGATCAGGAAGTGGGTCCTTTGGTGCGCAGGTGGGGGAAGAGGATCACCTCGCGGATAGAGGATTGGTCTGTGAAGAGCATCACCATACGGTCTATGCCACAGCCGATGCCACCCGTCGGCGGCATGCCGTATTCCAGAGCCCGGACATAGTCCTCATCCATAGGATGGGACTCATCGTCGCCCGCCTCACGCTGCTTCTCCTGATCGTGAAAGCGTTCTTTCTGATCGACGGGGTCGTTGAGCTCGCTGAAGGCGTTGCCCATCTCCAGACCGCCGATGAACAACTCAAACCGCTCAACCAGGGCCGGATTATCCGGCTTCTTCTTCGCCAAGGGCGATATCTCCAGGGGAAAGTCGATGATGAAAGTGGGTTGGATCAGCTTGGGCTCGACGTACTCGCTGAAGATCTCATCAACCAGCATCCCTCGCGTCGGCTGCGGATCCACGTCTAACCCATGCTGCTCTACCTGTTGCCGCAGCAAGTCCACCGTCGGGGCCTCGTAGATATCGATCCCGGCTTGTTCCAGAATGGCATCGCGCATCGGCAAGCGGCGCCAGGGTGGAGTCAGATCGATTTCATTCCCCTGATACGTAACCTGGGCGGTGCCCAGTACGTCCCGAGCCACCGTCGAGAAAGCGCCCTCTGCCAGGTCCATCATGTCGTGGTAGTCTCCGTAGGCCTGGTATGCCTCCAGCATGGTGAATTCGGGGTTGTGATGGGAGGAGACGCCCTCGTTGCGGAAGTCCTTGCATATCTCATACACGCGGTCCAACCCGCCCACGATGAGCCTCTTCAAATACAGCTCATCGGCGATGCGGAGGAAGACCTGCTGATCGAGGGCGTGGTAGTAGGTGGTGAAGGGTCGTGCCATGGCCCCGCCGTACATGGGTTGGAGAACCGGTGTCTCCACCTCAATGAAGCCTCGGGAATCCATGAACCGGCGCAATGCCGCGACGATGTGACTGCGGGTGACGAAGATGCGACGCGCATCCTCGTTCACGATCAGGTCCAGATACCTCTGGCGATAGCGGGTCTCCACATCCTTCAGGCCGTGCCATTTCTCAGGCAGAGGACGCAGGGACTTGGCCAACAGAGCCAGTCCGGTCACCCTCAAGGTGGGTTCCCCCGTGCGGGTGAAGAATAGCGTGCCCGCAACCTGGACGATGTCGCCGATGTCCAGATTCCGCTTGAACAGCTCGTACGTCTCCTCGTCCACACCGTCGTCAGCCAGTCTGATGTAGATCTGGATGCGCCCGCTGCCATCTGCGATGTGGGCAAAAGAGGCTTTCCCCATCACGCGGACGCTCATCATGCGCCCGCACAGCTTCACAGCCTGAGGAAGCTCTCCCTCTTCGCCCTTCTCCCTCCACTGCTCCAGCACCTGAAGCGCGCCGGCAGTCGAATGGGTGCACTCCGCGCGCAGCGGATAGGGGTCTACACCCTTGTCCCTCAACCTCTCCAACTTCAACCTTCGTTGCTGAAGAAGCTCGCTCGATTCCTGTGCTTGGTCTTCACTCATTGGATATCCAGTATCTGGAAATACAACACGCCGTCGGGGGCTTCCACGGCTACGTCGTCGCCGACGCGACGATCCATAAGCGCTCGGCCCAGAGGAGACTCGTTGGAGATTCGCCCCTTACCGGGATCAGCCTCGACAGAGCCCACGATCCGGAAGCTCTCTTCCCCACCTCCCCGCTCCTTGACCGTCACCCGAGAGCCAAAGCCCACCATCGTCGCG
>DATKVP010000280.1:0-48831 GCA_035530015.1 Anaerolineae bacterium
CCTGCAGGCGTCAATTGTCCGCTACCTGAACAGTCAGCAGGATGTGGTCGCTCGGGTCAACGGCCCCGGCCCCGCTCACGTCAACGGCGACCCGGACATCTACTTCTGCGCCTACGGGCTGATGGGGCAGATCGAGTGCAAGCTGCCAGGTGAGACGCTGACCAAGGCCCAGCACTACCGTATCGGTGAGTGGGCCGAGGCGTTCGCCTGGTGCACCGTGGCCACGTGCAAGCAGGACGCTGTGGATCTGCTGGCCGCCATGGGAGAGTACGCTTCGGTACACGCCCTGATCTAACCTGAAAAGGCCGCCAGGTTGCCCTGGCGGCCTGTTTTGAGGTCAACAGATGTTGGCCTCAGTACACCGGAATGCAGCTTGGCCTGCCGTGGCGGCTGCGCCGCACGTCGCGCTCCTTGCGGTCCGTGTCGTCTTCCAGCCACTCGTGCGCGGTCTGCTCGGACCACATCACGCGTTCCTCGTCCTCGGGCTCGTCCTCGGGCTCGGGCGAATCCTCACGCATGAAGTCGCAGCCACACTGGCGGCAGCGGTACCACTCGCGCGCGTCGTGCTGAATGTGATTGTCCTCACCCACCCTGTACCAGTCGAGCCTGCACCCCTGACCTCCGCACACCGGGCATGTCATGACAGCACCTCCTCCTCGACCCACTCACCCCACCCCCACCCGCAGTGCCTGCACCGATAGTAGTGAACATTCCCAAAGATGCCAAGATCTATGGGTCCGTCCGTCCCGCACTTCGGGCATGTCATGACAGCACCTCCTTCATGAAGTTCTCCACACAGTACATGGCTCACTCTCCTTTCAGTTCCTTCAGCAGTCGTTGAAAGATGTCAGCTCGCGCGTCACCGTTGATGGCTCGATACAGCGCTGACCAGGCTGATAGGTGATGCTCTGCCGTTTCTCGCGCGGCGACGACCCCATCCAGCATACGCAGCCCCTCCTCCGAACAGTGGATCATGTGGCGGCGCACGCAGGCCTCATCTTCCGCGATGCTGACCAGCAGACGCTGAAGCCGTTTCATCTCTCGCCTGGCGGCGTGGGACAGCTCCCACAGTCCTATCCCCGATGCGGCAAACGTGACGTCCATCAGACGCTCTGAGCGCTGATCCAGCGCTCCAGGGCCTCGCAGACCTCGTACACGTACTGCACCCGCTCACGCCACGTGTCGGCCTGCTTCGTGCTCACACCCTCGGTGATCTTCGCGACGATGGCCGCAGCGACCTTGTCCGCCCCGCCACCCATCTTCGCCCCCGCGATCTTCCAGGCCACCGGGTCGCTGGTCTGCGCTTGCACCTTGCCGCCCTTGTCCACCTTGGGCTCGATCTTGGACTTGTGGCCGCTCATCTTGGCCTTCGGACTGACGGTGCCGACCGCATCTCGGTAGCGCTTGACGGTCATGTCGGACACGCCCAGGCGCTTGGCGATGGCGGCGTTCGACAGCTTGGCGAACGGCTTGAGTTGGATGATGGTGAGGATCGCCTTTCGCTTGTCCTCCGGCGTGAGGCTCAACCCGTGGCTGGCGTTGTCGGCGAACGTGGCCACCTCAGCGTCGGCCGCACTCTTGCAAGCGACCGTGGTGACCTCGATGTCCTTCAGCCCCGCCTTGACGGCCGCCGCGAGCCTGTGCGCGCCGCCGATCAACACCTGTGTCTTGGACTTGCCGACCTCGGCGACGGTCAGCGGAGGAAAGGTGGTCCCGGCCGCCATGAGCGCCGCATACTCCGCGACGGTCGCCGGGTCCGTGGCCTGTGTGCGGAACGTCCGCACGGGAAGCAGCACCAGCTCTTCGATCTTCATCTTGACCTCCTTGGCTTGCCCTGAAGGGCAGCGAGTGAGGCCGGTGTGGTCCCGGCCTCCCGCGCTGACCTCCTACTCAAGGTTGGCGTATGGCGGCACCATCGTGTTGTAGCACCAGTGGACCTCGGCGTCGGGATTGAGGAACGCGTAGACGGTCATGGTATCTCCGACCACGTCGAGCGTGTTGGCTACCCTGTCGCGATATATGGTCACGCGGCCGTCCCTGGCCATGACCAGCGACTGGAGAGAGTGCGCGTCGAGGTACTCACCGTCGTTGCGGATGTCGTCCACCGCGGTCACGCTATCCCTGATTGAGCTGGTGGCAGCGTCCATGATGACTTCCATGACAGCGTTGACCCCTCGCCGGTAGAGTTTGACGACGCGAAACTGATCGTTGCCGACTGGAGGATGGGTGATGATCTCCACAAGGCCGATCCCGTGCGAGGTGAGTGAGGACATGATCTGTTCCTTTCTTGGTTCGGTCGTTGACTGATCAGGCTTCGCGGCCCAGCTCCCAGCGCTCGGCCTGCTCCCTGGCTTCGGCCTCGGTCCGGCCAAAGAACACCGCGCCGCCTTCGACTTCGGCTATCCAGTCGTTGCACCCGGCGGCGATCTGCTCCTCCAGGTCCAGGTCAGGGATTGACGGACTCGCAACCTCGTACACGTCGATCATGATGTCCTCCTTTGATGGTTCCACACAAGGCACCTGCGGTAGCCTGGTTTTGCCTGCGTTGAGATGTTGGCCACCGGGCACCTTGCCCACTGTGGCCGGTAAGTTGTTTGTTTGTGGTGCCTTGTGTGCAGCCATCGTGACGTCCTTTCCTTACTGCAACCAGGTTACCATAGGCTTTCAATAGAGTCAACCATCACCACGGTCTGACCGTGGCGATGAGTGGTTGACCGGTCTGTTACGCTGGAGGCCGGAGGACACGACATGGGACAGGCAGACATTGAGGCGTCGAGCAAGGCACGGTCGTTGGAGTGCGCCAAGCGCGACATGATGATCGATGGTGAGGTGGCCGAGATCGTCCGCACGAAGGTGCTGGCACAGCTCGATGGATTTACCTCTGACGAGAAGGATGACTTCCTGGCGGCGCTGATTGAGCACGGCAACATCGCCACGGCGTGCCGGCGTGTGGGCATCTCGCGCATGACGGCACACGCTGCACGGAAGCGCGACCCCGAGTTCGCGTGGCGCTGGGCTGAGATCATGGAGGCGTGGGTGGACGACATCGAGGCCGTGCTGATGCGGCAATGCCTCGATCCCAGCTCCGCCAACACCATCGCGAGGTTCTTCTACCTGAAGGCCCACCGAGGCAAGTACCGCGACGCGGTGCAGAACGCGGATCGCCCACAGCGGGCCGAGGTTCGCGTCGTCGTGGAGCTGCTTCCACCACGTGATCGGCCTGAAATGGTAATGGACGCAGAAGTCCTAGGGGAACCGAACCCTGACTAGAGGCAAAACCTACCTCATGGGTTCCCATACTCCCAGTATCCCCGGAGCTGTGGATCGGGGGGTCAACCTCGGTCTACTCAGAGAACCAAGAAGGTCAACACCTGTTGACCTGGCCGCCGTGGGCCTGTGCTGCCCTGCTGCCCTGCTGCCTTGCCCATCGCGCCCTAAGCCCCCTGCTGCCAGGCACTTAGCGCAGGGCGCGGCGTGCCAGGCGGCGGGGCACCGGGGGAGGGGGGTGCGTCGTCGCGGGGGGCGATGATGTAGGCAATTCCGGGTATATAGCCGGGCTTGACTTTTGAGGGGGGTAGTCCTACGCTGGGGGGTAGGAGGATACTATGAGAGGATTTACTTGGTTCTGCGGGCTGTACGAGGGAGATGGTAGTTGCAATGGCTCACTGCACAATAGGCCTTACATTCAGCTCCAGATACAAATGACCGACAAGGACGTGCTGGACGAGGTTGTGAGGATCGTGGGTGGCGCTGTTTCCGGCCCATACGAGCGGGGCGACCACCCTCAGCTCACGAGGAAGGACGGAACACCGTGCCCCCAGAAGGACATGTGGGCGTGGAAAGCCACGGGGTCCAGCGAGGAGAAGTACTGGCTGGTGCGTAGGATGATCCCGTACATGTGCTCTCGGCGTCGCGGGCAGCTTGAGGCGATGTTGGAGAAATGGCTTGAGCACAAGGGGTGGTGCAAGCTCGAGGACTGGAAGCGCGATGCGGAGCCCCCGTCAAAAAAGGCCTTGATCATGCACCATCGAGCGCTTGGATGGGGCTATAAGCGGATAGCTCGGGAGCTGGGGATCACAAGGGATCTTGTGCGGTACCACGTAAAGACTTCTTGACATGTGGAGTTGCTTTGATCCACAATCTCTCCGCACGAGGCACGCCGATGTCCGGCAGCCTCACAACGAAAGGACTCAGCATGGGAATGATTGCGGAGTGTGACCTGTGCAAGACCGCACGGGCCGAGGAAATGGAAATCCTGGAGATCAAGCTGTTCAGCTCCAACGGGCAGCCGCGCGAGGTGCTTGGGGCGATGATCTGCCCCGAGTGTCTGCATGCCCTCGGCTACGGTGACTTCCTTCATCGGTTCAAGTCGGCGGGCGCGGTGGACGTGGTGGCGCAGCAGCTCAGGCAGCAGCGCGCGCAGGCCCTCAACGCACCCCTCGACCAGCCGGTGCCCATCGACCCGAAGCTCGCCCACAGGATTCGGAACGCACGATGAGGCTCACAGAGAGACAGCAGCACTGGGCGCGGGCTCACGCCATGAGCGAGTGGGTGCAGCTCGCCCTCATCGGGCAGCGGGTCTTCCCGTACGACGGGGTGTACGCTCACATGGACCCAGAGCCGTACGACAGGGGGCCGCATAAGCTGTTCTACGCGCTGGATGACGGGAGCGACGAGAAGCGACTGACGGACCACTATGGCACCGCGCGCGAGGTGAAGTGTGAGTGGCTCGTGTCCACCGAGGCCCTCGCCCAAATGTCCCCAAACGCCAAGACAGCGGCTGACCGAGACGCGCACGAGCGGTTCTTTTTTAACGTGGCGCAGGTCCTCGTCGAGGAAATACATGAACGCACTCACATGAACCCTAAGTGGGGTCAGGAGATGGTCACTGCTGGTAGCACCGAGCGGTACTACTGGAAGCTCATCTACCACGGGTCGAACGACATGTGGAAGAAAATCAAATCAATGGACATTGACCGTGAAGCCGAGAAGACCACCCTCAGGGTCAGATTCAGGCTGCACGTGTGGCGCGACGTCACCACCACCTACAGCGAGGACCTGCCCCTCGACGAAAGGACGCACGATGAAAGCTAAACTTGAGTTTGAGCTGCCGGAGGAAGCCGGGGCGTTCGAGGACGCGGCCAACGTGTGGAAGTACAAGTCGGTGGTGCGATCGGCGCTGGAGTCGATACGCGGCGAGCTGAAATACAACGACAACAGCGATGGTGGCGAGGCGGTGCTGACGTGGATGCGCGACATGATCATCCGTGAGCTGGACGAGTGGGGGTTGGACGTCTGATGGCGATTCAAGAACGCACCTGTAAACGATGCAGCCACCACTGGGAGGTCTGGCGGCAGTTCATCAGGGACCTACCGATTCGGCCGGCGTGCCCCGAGTGTGGGAGCCGCGCCACCAAGGTTGAGATCATCGGGAGCGCTCCGGTACACTTCAAGGGCTACGGGTGGACGCCGAAACCAGGCACGGTCAACGACCTGCGGGACATCAGGGGGATGGAAGACCCGAAGCTCGCGGAGGCGATGGATGACTGAAGAGCCGTTCCTGCTTATTTCCAACACGGGGCCGGTGCGCTGCGCCAAGTGTGGGCGTGATATGCCCACCCCTGGTCGCATCGCGATCAAGACCATCGGCGACGCGCGGTACTACTGTGACTGTGTGACGGAGGACGAGATGCAGGGCATCGTGGCGGAGTGGAACCAGTACATGGCGTTGGCCCAGATGCCGGACGCGAACCCACAATGAGCGAGGTACGCCTGAAGGTCGAGGGGACGGTCCCACAGACTGAGTTTTGGCTGCGGGACGCTCGCTACAGGGCGTTCGTCGGCGGGGTGGGGTCCGGCAAGACCTACGCTGGGGTGTTGGAGATCCTGCGTCAACCCGAGGGAACTCGCGGTGCGGTCATCGCTCCGACGTACCGGATGCTGATGGACGCGACGCTCGACACGCTGATGAAGATCTTTGACAGAGCCGGCATCATCGAGAACTGGAGCAAGAGCGAGATGCGGTTGACTACGGTGCACGGCACCGACATCATCTTCCGGTCCGGCGACGACCCCGAGAAGCTGCGCGGCCCGAACCTGGGGTGGTTTTTCTTAGACGAGGCGGCCATGATGCCGGAGCTGGTGTGGGACATCATGCTCGGTCGGCTCAGGCTTGACCCAGGCCGCGCCTGGTGCACGACCACGCCGAAGGGCATGAACTGGGTGCACCGACTGTTCGTCGGGGAAAAGAGGGAAGACTACGCGCTGACCCAGTGCTCGTCGCACTCGAACATCTTCCTTCCGAAGTACTTCCTCGACTCCCTGGAGAGCAAGTACAAGGGGGCGTGGAAGGAACAGGAGCTGATGGGTGAGTTCGTGGACTGGGTCAACGCGCCGGCCTACGAAGACTTCCACCGGAACCTGCACGTCCGGCCCAACATGATGGAGGAATACCGTGACCGACTTCCGATCAAGCTCGCCGTTGACTTCAACGCCCGATGTATGGTCTGGCCTGTTATACAGGTCAACGGGAGAACCCCTCGTGTTCTTACGGAGATCGTACAGGTTGGGAGAACATCAATCCCAAAAATGGTCCAGGAGTTCAGGCTCGCGTTTCCGAATCACTCTGGAGGTGTTCAGATATTCGGTGACGCTTCTGGCCTTGGTCTGGCTGCCCAGACTGGTCAAAACTCCTTCGACGCGGTACTGGAAGCGTTTAGAGGATACCCGTCGCACATCGACCTCTGCGTCCCCAAAACGAATCCGCTTGTGAGGTCCAGCGTCAACTCGATGAACGCTGTGCTCCGCGGCACCGGAGAATGGGAGCCGCTGATGATCGACGAGAGCTGCGACATGATCATCCGTGACTTCGCGTTCGTTGAGTGGGACGCGAAGGGCACCAACCTACTGAAGATCGACGACTTGAACGACGAGCGCAGCACACTGACGCACGCGACCGACGCGCTGCGGTATTGGGCGAGTATTGACTCACCGATTTCATCCGTGTATATCTCCAGGGAGGACGACAACTTTGTCGAGCTTCCACGCGAAGACGCTCGTAGGAGAGCATGGATGAAGCGGTTGAAAGGCGAGGAGCCAAATCCAGATGGGCTTTTCGGTTTAGAGTTGTAGGAGGACAAGATGAGCGAGACTGGATACCCGGAAAGCAAGGCGGTAAGGAAGACACAGGTGAGGACTCAGACCGCCACGATCGCGGACGGCCAGACGGTTGCTGCGAGCGCCCTCGACAAGCAGGCGCATGACTTCTGCGCGCTCGAGGTGGACACCGAGTTCGACGGCACAAACCTGCGCTTCGGTGTTGCGAACACGCTGGCCGAGGTCACAGACGGGCTTACGCTGGCTGATGACGGACTTTCGTGGGAGGGGACGCTCGTGGAGATTGATTGCTCGACCTACCGCAAGCAGAGTTTTGACCCATCGAAGTTCGCAATGTGGCGCTACATCGTGCCCATTAGCGACACCCCGCAGAGCGGCGCTGCGTGCGTGGTCACTGGTTATTTCCGCGACTTCCGGTCGTGATCATGAGAGCGGGCGGGTACTTCATACCACCAAGTCCGTGGGTCACCACGGCTCTGCGCCAGGGCGGTGGGGACGAGGGTCCACCTTCGGAATCTAGCTCAGAGAATTTCAACGATATCGCCAATGGATCATGGCTCAAAGATGACGCCAACTGGTCGGACTGGGACTTGGCCGCCTGGGGCGTTTCGTCCGATATTCTCGTTGAGAACATCCCCGGAAATTCAGGAAATCCCTACGTTGGAGACATGAGAGCCGGGGGCGGCGGCGGTAGAGCAGCATCATTCGACGGCGGTCACACATTTTCGGACGGCGTCGGTGACTGGTATTTTAGGATGCTCAACAATAACGGCGACTACGCGGTCGGGGTCTGGATCACGGACGGGACGCTGACGAATCGCATCATGTGCACTCAAACCCCGGCGGCGGGAGGTAGCGGAATCGGATATGAGCTTGCGATGGTGACGGGTGGAACGCTTCACTTCGACACCATTTGGGGATCGCCGCCCAATAACACTTGGGTTTGGTGGCGACTCCGGTGTGACTGGGAGAACGAAACCGTCAAGTGCAAAGTGTGGACCGGCGACATCGGAGATGAGCCGGAGGCGTGGACACAGGAAGAAACAGAGGCCCTCCCGGTTGGTGTCAACCTAAGACTTTTATCTTCGGCAACGACCGCACAAGGTAATTGTAAGTGGGACGACATTTCAGAACTCTGGCTCGATACCGCCCCGTGATAATAAAGGAGCAAACATGGATTTTGAACAAGAAACACAGAACCCCGTCATCAGAGAAAGTGGTCTGGAGACGGGGAGTGATGCTCCGCTTCACATCCGCCTGGACCCGGACAACCCCAACGGCCTGCACTCCAAGCTGCTGAGTTCACTCCAGGACATCATTCGTGATGCCGACAAGCATATCCGCCAGCGCTACGACGACTGGGATGAGGTGGACAAGTACAACCGACTGTACCTCGATCTGTCTGCGCCGGCCACACGCGGTGACAAGTCCAAGGACTACGACAAGAAGGAGATGCCGTTCAAGGGCCAGGTGGCGGTCCCGCTGATCTATCACATCATCCAGACCCGCCTCGCTCACAACCACAGCGTCCTGTCCTCCACCGACCCATTCGCGCACCTCGAGAGCTACTCGTCGGATGGGTTCAGGAAGTCGCGCCTAATGGAGGCACGCCTAAACAAGGACTGCCGCGACTCCAGGATCGACCAGCACGTGTGGCAAGCGCTGTACGACGTGGAGCGCTACGGGATCTGCATGTGGAAGCTCGGGTGGCGCGAGGAGTACGAGATCGTGCCGGCGTGGCAGGTGTACGATCCGCAGGAAATCGTGATGCGCGGGATCGACCCAGAGGAGCCCATTGAGCAAGTTCGCACCCAGGGCAACCGAATTGAGACGGTGGACCCGAGAAACATGATCCTCGATCCAGCGGTGCCGAGCGCGCAGTGGTACAACATGGAGTACATCGGCGACGTGGCGTACGTGTCGTGGTTGGAGCTGGACTCGGCGCGCATGGAACGCAAGCAGGGTCCGTACATCAACGTAGACGCTGCTAGGAAGCTGGCCACCAGGGACCACAACCGGAGGAAGGACGACGGCAGGTGGATGGAGGGGACCTACGGCTACAAGTCCACCGACCAGTACCCTCTGCTGGAGATGGCCAACATCCAGTGGAGACTCATCCCATCGGAGTTTGGGCTCAGCCATGCCACTGAGCAGGAGATCTGGCAGTTCAGCGTGGTCAACGAGGACGTGATTGTTCGCGCGCACAGGCTGGAACAGGCCGGCGGGAAGCAGTTTACGTACTTCACGGCGCACGGCGATCTCGACATGCACTCACCGTGGGTGCCGAGCACTGGGCAGTTGCTGTTGGGGCTCCAGAGATTTGACAACTGGATCATCAACTCGCACGTGGCCAACACCAAAAAGACCGTCAACGACCAAATGGTCATCAACGATGACCTGATCAACAAGTCGGACCTTGCGAACCCATCGCCGGGCCGGATGATCCGACTGACGAGGGAAGGCAAGATCCTACACAAGACCGGGCGGTTGGGCATCAACCAGATGTACGCCCAGCTCAACATGACGAACGTCACCGCGCAGCACCTGGACACCCACACCATGATCGTCCAGACCGCACAGAGGTTGGCGGCCACCCCGGACAGCGTCGCGGGTATGCCGCTCCCGACCAAGCGCACGCTGGGCGAGATCGAGAACCTATCGAACGCCGCGCAACTCAGAATTGGCACCACAGCACAGCTTGTGGACGGTCAGCTCATCGGGCCGGCGATGATCGCGGCCGTGGACAACATCAAGGAGTTCGCTGACGTGGAGCAGATGGTCATGCTCACCGGACGCCTGGTCGAGCAGCTCGGGGGGAACATGGGAATGGGTGCTCCGTTTGAGGCCATCCGTGGGATGGACCTCCAGGGCGAGTACGAGTACATGATCCGTACGCCCACAATGGCCAAGGACCCAGCGCGCCAGGCAGCAACGTGGGGGAACATCATGCAGGTGCTTTCGACCGCACCGCAGCTCATGAACCCCATGCCGGACGGGCGAGCGCTCAACCCGCACGCGATCTTCAATGAGCTGGTCCGCGCACTGGGCGTAGACTACTTCGACCAGTTCTACTTCCAGACCCGGCCCGCGCAGCCTCCGATTGTCGCAGGCAGCACTCAGGCCCAGGTCATGGGTCCTGAGCAGATTCAGGCTGGTGTCCAAGCAGGCAACCTTGTCCCGATGGGAGGGGCTTAATGGACGACCGAGAGCGATACATTGAGGAGGAGCAGGCGTGGCTGAGTAAGTACGGGGACACGTACCGTGAGGCCATACAGAACATGTCAGACCCAACGTACGTACGGGGCCTGCTTCGTGGGATTGCCGACAAGCTAGGGAACGCACTGGCCTACAACCCGCGCGAAGATGAACCTCACGTGGCTGCCTTTATTCTAGGTGCTCTACAAGCAAAACTAGAAAAAGTCTTGACAGACATTGAGTTCGTAGATAAGTATGAAGAGCGCAGAGATGATCTGAACGCAACTTTCCAACCGCTGGATGACGGGAGCCATGGTGGCCCACCCGAGTCCATGGACGAGCTGTGACGACCTGCACGCGGTGAGCGGGATCACAATGGGAGGGCAAAATGCCCGATGACGAGACTGGACAGGATCAAGCCGACGAGGTCGAGAAGTTTCTCGACTCGGTAGGCGGTGAGAAGCCCCAGCAGAATGAACCAGAGGAGTCGGACGAGGTCACACCCGTTGAAGAGACCGAAGACGGCAAGACTCTGGAGGAAGCTGCCGAGGAGGCTGAGCCCGTCGTTGCCGAGGAAGACACTCCACCGGCCGAGGAGACAGGTCCCCAGGTCAGGCTGTACACCGTGCCAGACAGCGAGGTGTACGGCTCACTGCGTGGTCAGAAAGTAACCGCCGCGCAGTTGGAGGAAGCGGGTCTGATCGACAAGGTCATCACCCGTGACCATCAGGAAATGCACAACACCAAGCTCTACAACGAGCTGAAGCGCGAGCTGGCGCAGACGCGGCAGGACCTCACTCCAAAAGAGAAGCCGCCTGAGCCCATCGACCCTCGCACGTTCGGCGACGAGATAGAGCGAACGTACGTGCCTGCCCTGAAGAAGCTCGCAGATGCTGGCTCGTTTGAGCCGGACATTGTTGAGGCGTACCCACGCTTTGTCGGACACGTGGCACACCAGCTCGAGACCATGCGAATGGTCGGAGCGGGGCTGGTCAAGGCCGTCGAGGAGATGAAGGACTGGGCGGGGACACAGCAGAACACCACGGCGTACGAGAGAGGGATGGCGGCGCTGAACAGCTCCATGGAGCGACTTGCCTCCAATGATCTGTACGCGTCACTTAGAGACCCTGGGGAGCGGACGGCGTTCATCGACTGGATGAAAGACGCCAACAACCCACAGCCGTGGAAGAAGATGAACATTGAGGAAGAGCTGGCCAGGCCAGAGAACCTCAGTGGCGCGTACGCCGCGTACCGCGCTGCCAACCCTGGTGTGCGAACGGCACCTGCCGCACCGGCAGACCGAACCCGCGCCAGGATGGCTGCACCTTCCGGTGGTAACGCCAGGACCCCGAAATCCAACGAACCGGTGAACGAGTTTGAGCAACTGAAAGACGAGCTGATCAAGTCACGGGCTGCTGCCTTTGGACGTTAGGCTTGGTTCCTCCAGTGTGAAAAAAACTGGAGGATTTGAAAAATGCCCGCCGCAGAAACAACCTACTTCGGGATGGAAGGGACCGGAAACTGGAGTCACCCCGACTATCGCCCGAAGAACTACCGACAGGCGGCGTTTGAGCTGTTTCCTGACAGCCCCTCGCCGTTCACCTATATCCTCTCGAAGCTGCCGACCTCGAGCGTCGATGACCCCGAGTTCAAGCTCTTCGAGTGGAGACTTCCCAAGCAGACCTGCATCGTGCAGACTGAGCTTGCCGCCGGTACCGCCCTTCTTGAGGTCGATACCGTCGAGCTGTTCCAGTCTGGCGATGGGGCCGCGTACGCCGACGAGGGAACTGAGCCGGCGTACTCGTTCAAGCCCGGAGACATCCTGCGAGTTGAGGACATCGACGACTGCCTGTTCGGAAGCGCCGCGTCCAAGACTGGCAACCCGACCGACACCGCCAACATAGCCGGCCCAGAGCTGGTCGTGGTGAAGACCATCACCGATGCCGACACCATCACCGTGTATCGCTACTGGGGCGGAACCAACGTGGACGGTCCTTCGAGCACCACTCCGGTGTTCGGAACCATCCTCTCCGGGGCCGTGCTCCGGTGGGCCGGTTCGGTCTACCAGGAGGGGTCGCAGTCTCCGCTCTCTCTGACCAAGCGAGCCTCGGTCGTGTCGAACTACACCGGCATCTTCAAGGATGCGGTGAAGATCACCGGCACCGCCGAGCAGATGAAGACCAGGCCGTACAAGCCCTGGCCGCAGTTCAAGGGCGAGTGCCTTGAGCGCCACATGATGAAGCTCGAGTGGGCTCTTCTGAATGGCGTGCCCGAGGAAACCACCTCGATCGCCGTGCTCTCTGGAGACGGTTCCGAGTACTCTCGGACGACCGGTGGCTTCCGCTATTTTGTCGAGCAGGCGCATGGGTCCGTGGACTTCAGCGCTGGCGTGGACATCGACACTGTCGAGGACGAGATGGAATCTTCCTTCACCTACGGGTCGAAGGAGAAGGCCGGGATCACCGGCTACCGTGCCCTGAACGTGCTCAACAAGATGGTCCGCAACAACTCGACCTGGAACTGGAACGCAGAGGCCCTGCCCAAAAAGCAGACCTACGGTCTCGAGGTGTTCCAGCTCCGGTGCCCGTTCGGTGTGTTGAACATCGTTCCCCACAAGCTGCTCGCCGAGTCGGCTGTGCAGACCCAGGACGTTCTGATTGTAGACACCAAGTACGTCGAGTACGTCTACATGAAGGGCAGGGACACCGCGTGGAAGGACAACGTCCAGCTTCCCGACGAAGACGCTCGCAAGGGCTACTTCATGACCGAGTGCGGTCTTCGGATGGCACTCCCTGAGGTCCACAGTGTGTGGACAGGGCTGGCGGCGCTGGCCTAGGAACGAGCGCCATAATCACGCCGGGGAGGCTTACCCCTCCCCGGCTTCCCTTGGGGGGACTTGTAATGGGAATCAGATATAGATTCGATAACGGACGCATGAAAGTGCGGAACACCAACTCTCAGTTCGGTGGTGTTGATTATGGGAGTTCCTTGAGCGAGATCGAAAATTCAACCGCGAATCAGAAGTTCATCGCTCTCTACCACAAATCAACAGCCACAAGCGGAGACAACAGAACCATCTACGCCAGGCTCAACCTGGCCGGCGTCACCGCTGGGGCCGGCTACGGTGACTGCATCCGAGCGTGGGCCAAGGTCAGCGGAACCGGATACGCGTACGCGTGCGGCGTGCACTCCACGTTGAGTGTGGACGCCGGAGCAACTGTCACTGGCGCTGGCGCTGGTCTCAGGGCCACCATCGGAGCTGCTGCCGCAAGCAGGACGCTGTCTGGCGCTCTGGCTGCGATCAACGCCGACTCGGACATCGGTGCCAACAACACTATGCCGAGCATCCATGGCTTCATCAGGTTCACCAACAGCGGATCTGTCGCACTGTCGAACTTGCTGGTGCTGCCGTCCGCTGCTGGGAACGGCACAATCTTCGCGGCTCACGACACGCAGGTCATGACCCACTCAATCCGAATTCTTGACAGCGCTGGGACGGCGTACTACGTCATGTGCACCAACGCTGCAACGAACAGGAGCTAGAGATGGATCTGCTCGAGCAACTGTTGGAACGTCGCGATCAACTCAAGACAGACGAGGTGCAGGCGATTCACTCACTGGGGTTCGTCGCCGGCAGACTGGAGGAGCTTGAGACACTCATCAAGCTCATTGAAACACCAACAGAGGTCAGTGAAGACTGACACCAAGACTGACCTGGGGGCTACGGCCCCCAGGTCTTTGGAAGGGGAATATCGTGGAAATGAAACAGTACTTCGGAAAATTCAGCGGCAGGATCGCTGGAATTCCAAATTGGCACGGCGGCGTGTTCTTCACCGCGAACCGCCAGCTTCAGCAGCGCATCGAGAACCATCCCCGGTTCCACGCTGGCCTCATCACCGAGGTCAAGCAATCCCAGAAACCTCAAGAGGACGCGGGGTCAGATGCACCCACCTGGAGGGAGCACGTGGAGGGGCTGAAGTGGAACGACCTGCGTGCGCTGGCCAATGACCGGGGCATTGCACTGTTCCACAAGAAGACTGTAGACTTGGTCGAGGAGCTGGTCAAGCTGGGGGAGTAGATGTTTATCGAAGAAGCCGCGCGGATTCTACAAGGCACGCTGGAAGTGGATGAGAACAGGTACCCTTTTTTAACCGCCATCCAGCACATCAATGAGGCGATGCTGCTGTTTGCTCGAATGTACGAAACGAGGCTCTCAGAGCACGAGGGGTACGTTCAGCTCAACGCTGAGCAGGAGGGGTTCAACTTATCCAGCCTATCTACAGTCTACACGTATCCTGTCACCGCCGAGCGGGTGAGGGCGCTGTTCTACTGTACTGATTTCAGTAGTGCCATCAATGAACCAAACCCGTCCAACAGGGCTCAGTCTGATTGGATACGACTGTTCCCAGCTCCGGTTTACGATGACCTTCTTCAGAAGTACAACTCCATTGAGCCCGGAGAGCCGTTGGCCTGGGCCTCGATGAACAACACCATCAAGATAAGACCCGTCACGGAGGACGCTATCTTCGTTCGTGTGATTTTTGACGCCGTACCACAGTACCTGGGTACTGGGGAAAACCTCTGGATGAACACGGCACCGTACGCCTGCATCTACCAGGCGGCGCAGATTGCGTGCGTGTGGCTCGAGGACGAGCAGAGGGTGCCCGTGTACGAGAAGCTATTCTCGATGCACATTGAGTCGATCAACGTCATGGACGCCGGGAGGGCCGATGGTCCGATCTCGATGTCGGAGGTATAAATGGGAATTCTGAGTACGAGTAGGACGAGCAACGCCACCAAGATCGGCCAGACCGACAACTGGGACAGGGCGCTGGAGGAAGACATAGCCGCCATCTTGGGGTGCGACACGGACGTGACTTTCGTGAATCCCATCTTCGGTAGGCACCAAAACGACGCCGGGGTTAGTGATTCGGGGCTGGGGTACGTGAACACCGACGGCACTATCGCCGGGATTCTTCGGTTCTTGGCTAGCTCTGCTGACCCCGAGGTCGCGGCCGGCGTCGAGTTTGAGTCCTCGGCCGGTGACAGGTACAAGCTGTGCTGCGTCGGCAGTGAACTGAATCTGTACTCGTGGGACTCAGGGGACGAAGAGTGGGACAAGATTGCGAGCCTTTCTAGTTCCTCGGAGACGTTCCTCGGGCTCAACGACGTTGACATCGGGTCGGACTACGTAGACAAAGACGGGTACATCATTCAGGTTGTGGAGGACGGAGCAGACCCGCTCGGAGGGCACCTTGAGCTTGTTGAGTCTCCTGCCGTCAGCGGGGTTGAGTACATCAAGGACCTCGAAGATGTCGAGGACTACTTTGGGAATCCAGACTCGTTCCTGCGCGTTAACTCACTTGGGACCGGCACGACATGGGTCACGCAGGCTCCTGGTTCCGGCGCGGAGAAGCTCGCTGAACTGACCGACGTCGCTGGGGTGTCTGATCCCATTACTGCGTCCCAAGAGGGCAGTCGTCTGGAATTGGTCAACCAGGGATCCATAATTTCTCCCAACAGGAAAGCGAAAGCCGTCCATCCACCGATGGCCCTCGCCCAGCTCTACGGCACCGATTTCAATCTCCTCAGCACCTCGAACTGGCAGGATCTTACGTGGAGGTGGGGCGTTACTGGGTCAGGCAACAACTGGACAAACTACGCGGGCGAGTTTACCTCGTCGATGCTGATCGCAAACAACACCGCTGAGATATACCTCCCCAAAGACCGCATCGGCGTTTACAAGATCGAGCTGAGCCTCTACCTTAAAAATGTTGTCGGGACTGGGATCTCGATGCAGGTTGTCAATGCTGGTACCGTTACCGGACCAGACTTCTACATCCTCCAGGCAGACTCCATGGTTTCGGTTCCTGTAGCTCAAGGCACCATGAGTCTCCCGCTAACCCCGCCAATAACGATTCCAGTACCGACGTGGATTGCTCATCACCACGTCAAGACATCATTCACCTGCGTGTTGGTCAACACCGTAAACACACAACCAATCATCAAGATTCAAGCGAAGCTCCCCAACATCGCCGGGATTACGTCGGGAATAAACATCGGCAACAACGGTTGGTCATACACTGAAGTGTTCATCTACAGGGTCTGACAATGGAGCGCGCCAATATCCTCGTCCCCACCGAGGGGGTCAGAGCTGACATCAATGACCTCGTTCACACCCCAAGCCAGATGCGGCGCGGCAAGAACATCCTCGTATACGACGGGACGGTGCGCCCAAGACCTGGACTCAATCGAGAAGACATCGGCAACCTGATCAACAACTGGAAGCTGCTCGCCAGCGGGCATTCGTGCTTCTCTGCGTTTGAGGAGGGGTTCCTCATTTTTCAGGACTCCGCCGGAGACTGGTTCTACTCGGACGACCACGGCCTGACATGGTCAGCCGCAACGGTGAATGGCCCAGGAACTGTCGTAAAGCTACTGGCGCTCCACGGGACCAGCACCATCCTGGCGTGGGAGGCGGACTCGCTGTGGATCGCAGACACGAGCACGTTCGTTGACACGCTCACATTCACTGAACTCGGTGACTACAGGAACCCGGCTCAACCAGCGTCTGTTCACTTCGCAGACCCGGTATTTTACGACGACGTGCATGACGTCGTGTGGTGGCAGTGCTGGGGTCGCTGGGGTCGAAGTGCGAAGCTCAACTGTCTTGTCGATGCGTCGATTGCCACTGACGTCACCAGCCTGTCGTTCGGGCCAACAGCCGCAAACCCAGTCAAGATGAAGCTCATCGGATGTTCAAGGGCCGGGTCGTTCCCATACGCCAACGTTGTTGACCCCAGATCTACCTCACCGAAGTTCCTCTACATGCAGTGGTCTGGGACTGTGGCATCGCCAGGAGACCCGCTGAATGAAACTCCGGCACTTACCTACACGTCCGACCGGTGGTTCTACCGGCTGTGGTCGTTTGATTTTGTGCCAAACCCGTTTGCGACTGGGCTTACGTCCAACACACTTGCTTCGTTTTACCTCAGCTCAGACCACATCAACGAAGACGACCTCACGTTCCTCGCTGACAGAGATCACGACGCGCACTTCAGGATGTGGTGCTACGAGGGCACGAGCGACTGCATGGTTGGGATCAAGAACAAGAGGTCTGACGACACCAGGACCACGTGGCTTGAATTCGAGGACTTCCCCAGTGACAGCACGAGAATCTACAACATGCTGTCCTACGGTGACGGGTCTAACTACTTCTTTTTGGAATCAACAAATCAAGCTGGGCTGAACGAGGCGTGGTTCATCAACGGTCAAATTGCTGACGGGGTAGAGGGCGACACGGCACTCGGCACCGCCTTGAGCCTGTTCCAGGGGGATCTCTCGACAGAGCCCAGCGCGATCTTCTGCGGGACAACGGCACGCCTCCTGCATTTCAACCTTGCAAGTGACGCCTGGGAGGACCTGACACCGTACAACTGGGTGAACGTGACGCCGGACGAGATTGACGGGGACGCCGACACCAACCACTGGGTGTTCCGCGTCATGGAGAAGGGCAGCTCAAAGTACGTGCTCGCGACGAACGGGCAGCTACCGCCGTGCGCCTGGAAGGAAACGCTGGCCGAGTTCAGGCCGATAGGCGACGAGGACGAAGACCTTGAGATTGGAGTCGGAGAGGCACAGGCACCAATTGCCGACGCCATGGCTATCGCCAACAACAGACTCGTTCTTGGTCGTGGCAGCTCGGTATACCTTTCGGACCCACAGGACTTCGATAACGGTTACGACGTGGAATACAGACTCACCGACACGAGCGGCGACATTGTCGCCATGCGTGAGCTGAATGCCATTACGATCGCCATCCTCAAGGAGGACGCTATCTATCATGGCATATCACAAGCTGAGTTCATGGGCGTTTCCGCCCCCATGCGGTTTGAACTTGTCAAGGCCGGTGTCGTAGGTCCATGCTCTGACGCAAGCGTGGTGTACCTTCCCGATGGCCGTCTTTGCTGGTTGGGTCGAGATGGGGGCGTTTATATCTACGATGGTGCTGTCCCCGTTGACGCAGGGCGCAACATTCGACACGCCATCTACAACTCAATCGACCAGGACAGGCTTGAGTGGGCTCACGCCACGGTCGATACACAACGTAACCTGCTTTGGATTTTTTTCCCGACAATCGCCGGGGGTATGTCCAGTGGAATCGTGCTGAGCATTGACCAGGGGCAGAGTTGGCCGTTCTGGACATTCAGGTACCCAGAAAGCTGGGACATGATGGCGTCCTTGCACGCCGTGATCGACATCGACCTTGTGTATGGCGACTTCGACGAGGACATCGGCCCGTCTTACGGGGATCTCGCTGAGGTCGCGTACGGAGACTTCGAGTCCCAGAGATGGAAGTTCCTCCTCATGAGGGGCAACACGTCTATTTATCTACAGGACTGGAGCGCAGCACATGATGCCACGGTGCCGATCGACGTTGAAATGCATACGGGGTGGTACGACTTTGATGACCTGTATACGTACGACACGTTTCACGAGATGCATCACCTGATCATGTGGGCGGTAACACTGAATCCGCCGCCTGGTGAGAACCTGCTCTATTGGACTCTTGTGTCTGAGCAGGGAAGGCCAGCGAGCACGAGGCGTCAATCGTCTCCGCTGTATAACACCGGTAGGGCCAAGACGTCATACAGGCAGACCGGGAGGAGACACAGGTTCGAGATGTCTGGTGAGGTCACCGAGGTGTTTCATTGGGGCGGCGCTACGGGGTTGTACTCTAGAAGGGGGAACAGATGACGACCGCGTCACAGCTAGCCGCCGAGCGATACCCCGACACAGCCATCCCATCAGTGCTGTCGCTGCCACACCCCCCAGTGAACGCGGACGACTGTGTGAGGTACATTAGGCAACTCCATACCATTCTCAATCAGAGTCAGGCCAGGCTCGCTGAGGTGCTTAGGATCCTGAGCTACCACAGGAGTACCGTCAGCACCGACGCTGACACGGAGACTGGAGACGGCACCCAGATCACCGGAGGCACCGCGACCATGCCGGCAGCAACGGAGAGTGGGGTCCAGCATGTGGACTACAACGTGACAACTGAGCAGGCGCGGTTCTTTGTAGACGGTGCCGACTCCGCTGGAGACCCGAAGTGGTATGAGGTCGGCGTTGGTCCGTGGTCTTCGAGGACAGTTGGATTCGAGGACAGGGATGATTCGGAGCTGACGTGGACAGACGGAACACTCAAACTGGAGATCAACCCAACGGGGACCGACTTCTCGTTTTGGGTTGATGGAATCAAGTTCGTTTCTACCGGAGACTTTGTAACGATCACCGACACCGAGGGGATGTGGTACATCTACTACGATTCAGATGGCGATCTAGTAGCTACTCAGGTAGCTACACTGGAGACACTCATCCAAGGCAGCGCGCTTGTCGCCATCGTCTACTGGGATGCAGACAACAACACTGCCGTGTTCGTTGGTGATGAGCGCCACGGGCTCATGGACCCTGACGTGCATTACTATTTGCACGAGGCGTTCGGAACGACGCACAGCAGCGGCCTGACGCTTGGGGACATTCTTTCGGATGCGAGTGGTGCGCTCGACGCCCACGCCGAGCTGAGTGTGGCGTCAGGCGAGTTTGATGATGAGGACATCCACCACCAGTTCCCAGGTGCGGCGGCCCCTGCGGAGATCCCTATCATCTATAAGACCGGCGCTACCCCGGTGTGGAGAAAGAAGGCCGCAACCACAGCACCCATATACTTCGACACAGGAGTTCCGCAGTACAACTCATACTCAGCCCCAAACTGGGGGCTGTCGTCGATCGCAAACACCAAGTTCTTCCTGATGCACATTATCGCAACCAACGACTACCGGGACGCCCACAAGATAGTGGCGTTGCTCGGTGAAGCTCAGTACAACACCATCGGTGAGGCGCAGACTGGGGCAGAGCAGGAGATCAGCGACATCTACACTGGCGGGTTGCCAATGCCTGAGTTCCTGATTCTCGGCACGGTCATTTTCCAGTACGCCACGTCATACACAAACAGCTACGACTGCCGAATCCGCGCCACTGCCGAGGGGGACGACTACATCAACTGGCTTCAACAGGAACTGAGCCCAGGAACAGCCCCGACCTCGCACTCGCTCACTACAGGCCGCGATCTCCCAAACCAACACCCAGCAGACGCAGTGAGCACTGACACATCTGCGTTCGGGGGAGTGCTCAGCGCAGCAGACGACGAGGTTCAGGCTGCCCTAGATACGCTTGACGATCACCTACACGATTCAGACTACGTCAGCATCGTGAACCCGGCTGTAGCTGGGAACTTCCCTGCCCTGACTGCCGGTGGTGAGCTTACAGACTCCGGCTACGACGAAACGAGCTTCGCCACGGCAGCGCACGACCATGACGCTGACTACTCTCCTCTTGGGCACGACCACGACTCAGATTATCTGGCGTTGTCGGGGGGCACACTGACCGGAGACCTCCAGATAGGCGACTCTACAAACGTTGACCTCATATTTCACGACGGGACATCACCAATTGCGTTCATGAACTACAGCCCAAGCGGCTACTTCCAGCTTGGTACCGGTGGCGGTGATTGCGCGATTCTTTTTGATAAGATCCTGACCATTTCGCCAATCCAGTGTGACAGTTACCTTTCGTGGAGGAACTTTGCTGATTCGGCTAACTACCCGTTCGTTAAGCTTGACACCGGCAACAGATTCGTAATGGAAGCGAGCTACCCGACCTATCACGGTAATTACGCTGGTGGGAATTACTGGCTTGCTGCCACAGACGGTGACATCCACCAATACGGCACCGGGATAATTTCAAACGCGACAAGAGTCGAAACACCGGAGGTTCGCAGCAGGGAACATAGGGCCACAGCAACGTGCGCGTTGTTGAACAACACCAACAAGGTGCTCGTCAGAGTTGATCTTTCCAACACAGAGGCCGTGGGCCTCATGATCCACTACAATGTAGTAATCAGGTACACAATTTTCGCAGCCACCCACTACTTCACCGAAACCGGCCTGCTCATGTTCACGTGTGTTGACAACGCCGGGACGGTTACCAAAACGTCCGCAATTGTCGGCGCGACCAACGTCAACACCGGGGCGGGGACGTGCGCTATCTCAACGACGACTGGCAGCGGAACAAACTGGGGACAGGTCTACATCAAGGCATACCTTTCGGCTGGCGGAACGTTCGTTTCCTCGAAGTGTGATTACCATGTGCTGAACACCGATGTGAGCAACACAGCCCTGTCTAGCTGGGCCTAGGAGTAAATATGCCAGACGTAACGATTTCACTGACCGCCGCACAGGCCCAGAGATTTGAGGCCGCGTGCCGGTCGAGGCTGCTCGGAGAGTATGTCGCCATGGGCGGCGACCCAAACCCCAATCCACTGGAATTCGGGGCATGGTGTTTCACTCGACTTGGGCAAGCTTTTACGCTAAATTATGAGAGAGAGGTGCACGATGCCGAGTTCAACCCTGACCCGTTCGAGAAAACATAATGACTGAAAAATTATCTTCCACGCTCAAAGATTGGGTTGCCCCAATCCTGGCCGCTACGCTGACCGCGTTGACACTGTACGGTTGGGCCTTTGAGGCTCAGTTCAACAAACAAGTCGAGGCGCACAAGCCGGCCATGACAAGGGAGATTGAGATGAGGTTGGACAGGCAGCAGATCCAGATCGAACGCGACAGAATTGAGCTGATGAACCAGTTGGATAGACGCCTCACCAGGATCGAGACAATGCTTGAACAAATGAAGGGCAGCAAATGATCACGTGTTTTGACGCCGGGCATGGAGGGCACGACCCTGGGGCCGTGTACCACGGGTGGGTCGAGAAGGACATCGCGTTGACGTGGGCGAAGCTCCTGGCGCGCACGCACGACGCCACCTGGGGTGACTTCGGCTGTTCGTCGATGACCCGTACCGAAGACGTGTATCCCAGTTGGGACGCGCGCTACCACGAGGCCGAACACGCCGACGCCCTGGTGTCGGTCCACGTCAACGCAGGTGGCGGGCGGGGATTTGAGGCGTGGTACCACTCCGAGGCGGGGCTCGCGCTGGCGGAGCAAATCATGGCGCTGTGGCCCGGTGAGTTCAGGCGCGGCGTGAAGCACGACAGCACAAGCAGGCTCGGGAGGCTTTCGATTCTCCAGGACACGAAGCCCCCGGCGGTGTTGCTGGAGCTGGGGTTCATCGACAGCCCTGAAGACATGCGCCTGCTGCATGATCTTGATTTCGCGTTGATTGCCTCGCAGGCAATTATCGACGCTGTGGAGGACTGGTATGTCAACAGATGAAGACGAAAGATACAGGAGCAGAAAATGGATACTGTTCACCAGAACGCTGATAGGAGCAAGCGCCGCATGTACGGGCCTCGTAACTGTGCGTCTCCTTGGAGTGGAGACTGCGCCGGATGTATCTTCTATCTTGAATTTCTGGGGGCTCCTGAGTGCCTCTGTGCTCGGGGGCTATGGAGCCGTAAACCTGATAGGGAAGGGGAAGTAGGATGTTACCGATCCCGTATCTGAAGGAAGTGCTCATCGGAGCCGTGGTGCTGCTCGTCGTTTTCATTGGCGTTCAGACAGCGCGGTTGTCAATCTGCAAGTCCAACCTGCGGGCGTCACAGGCGGAACTCCAGAACGTCGTCAACATGCTGGAGCTGTCGAGGTCAACAGTTGTTGACCTCCGTGCCAAGATCGACACACAGAACATCTTCCTGCGTGAGGCGCAGGCGCTTGGTATGTCGGCTCAGGCGGCGCAGGACGCGTCGCTCAGGATCGCTCGGGAGTTGGCGCTCGCCAAACAGAAGTTGGATTCTCTTTTACAAGAGCACTCAGCTCTGAAGAAGCGGGCCGAGAATCTCAACACCTGCGAGACCTACGAGCTGGTCTTGCAGAGTATCGCGGGGGTGCTGCCGTGAATAGATACAACAACTCTCCGTTCGACGGGTGTCTGATCCCGGCGCTGTGCCTGCTCATCTTCATCTGCTTCATGCTCAGTTTCATGGGTTGCGCCACCACCAAGTACGTGCCAAAGATTGAGTACCAGGAGGTGCTGATCTCACAACCGTGCATCATCTACATGGACATTCCTCCCAGGCCGTTCTACGAATCGTTCCCAGAGCTTGGGGGCGACAGCAAGGAGTGGGCGCTGGAAGTCGAGCGCGTCGTTCAGGCCAACCGAGCCAAGCGTGAGGCCTACATCGAGTCACTGCTCTTCTTGGTTGAGGAGCACAACAGATTGGAGCCGCAATGCAGTCCGTAGTGATGGAAAAGGGTAGCCCGCACGCCTGGATGCTGATGCCGGCGTTCAGGGCACGCGTCATGGAGTTCGACCGCAGGTACTGTGTGGACGGGAACGCGACCAACATCGCAAACTTGTTCGAGACGTGCTTCGCCGCGGGAGACCCAAGGATGCTCGGCCTCGCGCTGATGGAGGTTGCGAACGGTGACGTCAAGATGGTGGGCCACCTCATTGCCGGCGTGGACACGTACCACGGGGTTTCCACTGCCGTCATCTATCAGTATGAGAAAGACAATTTCGATGAGGATGTACAGGGGACCAACGACCTTGTACAATCGGTTGTGGATACTTGGGCGTTGGGCTTGGGCCTGCACGAGGTATCCGCCCTGGCCACAAGCCAGGGACGGGCAAAACACTTCGAGCGCTGGGGTTACCGGTACTCAGCTACGCTCGTAACAAGGAGAATCGGACATGGGGGGCAAGAATAGTTCGGGTAGCTCGACAACTCAGTCGGTTATCCCACCGTGGCTAAAGGGGATCATGGAGCCACTGCTGGGTGGATCGGCGACCAAGCTACAGGAGTTTCAAAATCAAGGTTGGGACGTGCTTCAGGGGAACCAGCCACAGCAGGGGGTCAGTCTCGAGGAGCTTGCCAGCCGGCAGGTCACGGCGGGTGGAAGCCAGATGCCGCCTAACAAGGCCATCCCCAAGACCCCCGAGGCCTATGGGGGTATGTGATGCCGGAGCTAGCGTCTGAACAGGGCGGTAAGGGCAGCGGCGGTAAGCCCAGTGGCGGTGCGGCAGACTCTGTATTCCACGGTGATACCCAGGGTAGCGGCAAGTTCGCCATGGGCGGCGGCAACCCGTTCATGTCCGGCACGCCGGGGTACAACTCCGGTGGTGGCTTCTACGACTTCAATCCCCAGGCCATAGCAGGAGCGTCCCCCCTCCTAAACCAGGCCGGGAAGATGGCCGGTGGCCTAGGCCAGGCTGGCCAGGGTGGCGTGCAAGGCGCGTACGGAGCGCTCGGGCAGGCCGGTGACATGTACAGCGGCATGGGTGGTCTCAACCCCATGTACCAGGCGATGGTGGGAGGTGCCGGTGGGCTCCAGGGGCTCAGCGGTAACAGCCAGGAAGCGATGGACATGTATCGCTCACTCCCCGGCATCGCGGGCACGCAGGTCACCGGAGAGAACGTCAAAAACGATCCCGCCATCAAGGCCGCGAACGAGCAGTTCATGAAGACCATGGCTCCCATGATCAAGGACTCCGCCGGCCTCGCCGGCCTCGGGAAGTCCGGGGTAATGACCAACGCGCTGGCGTCACAGCAGGCGCAGACGCTGCTCCCGCTGATCCAGGGCAGCCTCGGGCGCGAGGAGCGCGGCATCGACAGGCTCCTCGGCGGCACCCAGGCTGGGGCTCAGGGGTTGTTCGGCGGCGGTCAGCAGGAGACCAATAGGCTGCTCTCACAGCTTGGCCTCTATGGCCAGGCTGGTGGTGCGATGCAGCAGGGCGAGCAGGCCGGGGCCTCTGGGCTCGCTGGTATCGGCGGTGCCCTTGCCGGGCTCGGTGGACAGGAGCAGAACATGCTCATGAACGCCATCGGCGGAATGAGCGGACTCGGAGGCGAGTTCCGAAACATCGAACAGCAGATGCTTAACGCCCCGTACGAGGAGCAGATGCGGATGTACTCCGAGGCACTTAACTCGATGTACGGTCCGTTCGGGATGATTCCTGGGATGTTTGGGTCGGCAAGCACCACACAGGGAGGCAAGAAGTAATGGCCGCCGGGGCAGTTCTTGGGTTGATCCTGCCGCTGGTTTATCAGGCGATCAGTGGGCAGAAGCAGAAAGAGCAGAACATGATGAGTCAGGCCACTGCCATGAACCAGGACCAGATGAGCCAGAACCAGCCACTGACGCTCGAAGGCATTCCCGTGCCCCAGGCTCAGGAAGCACAGGGTACGCTGGAGGACGTGTCGAAGAGCGCGTACAACAGGAAGATTGCCACGTTCGACAAGCAGATTGAAGTTACCGAGGAAGCACCGATGGTCGAACAGCTTCCGCTTCCGATCGAGGACTCTCCGCTGCAACAGGGCGCTGGGTACGACTCAGCTCAGATCGCAGGATTCGACCCCACTGAACTCGCAATGGCGCAGGCCGAGGTGCCTCCAGGCACGATCCAACCGGAAAAGAAGAGCGGCATGACTGGCCTCGAGATGGCGCAGCTTGGGCTCGCGCTGGGGTCCATGATGTTCCAGGGGCAGCCTGGACCTCGGCCACCGTCGCTCCCCGGAAACTCGTTCTCGCCGATGCGGCCGGTGTTTAGGGGGTAGATATGAAATTTCAGGATCTCCTGCCGGCGATCGGAGGCTTCGCTGCTGGGGCGATAAGCCCGCAGACCGGCAAGGCCGGCGTCGCCACGCTCGACATGATGACCAACATGAAGGACCGGAGACGCCAGAGGGAGATGGCCGACGAGAGGATGGACATGTCCCGCAGGTCGGAGGGCAGGTCGGAGCAGAGCTTCGAGTGGGCCAAGGCCAACAACCTCTATACCGCGAAGCAGCGTGAGGACGACGAGCACGAGAGGGCCATGGCGCGAAACGCAGCGGCCAAGGCCATGGAGAGCTTCAAGGGTTCCGCGTACCCAGAGTACTTCAACGACGAACTCATGGGAGCTGAAACGCGCGCACAGGTTGGGCAAATATCGACAAAGATCCACAACTTCGTCAGCAACACCCCCATGAGTCAGAAGGCCGCGGACGAGTACGCCGCCCAGCTTGGACCAGGTGAGATCGCTTACGTCACCGTCAGAGCCGAAAACGGGCAGCTCGTTCGCCAGGGTCTTCGCAACCCGAAGTACCCGTACAATCAGCGCTCAACTGAGCCTGGGCAACTCGGGTCACTCGAGGCGATCACCGACGTAAGTGACGCGATGACCGGATACGAGAACGCTCAGATCACGTTTGCAGGTCAGCAGAAGGAGGCGCTGGACAAGGCTCACGAGGACATCCCAGACGCGACGATGTGGGGTAGTCCAGAGTACGAGGGTCAGATCGCTAAAGCCGGTGGCGGACCAATCAAAGTTCCTAGATCCAGCACTGCCACTCAACGCGGCAAGGTCCGTGACGCTGAAGCTGACGTCCAGTCGGCCATTGCAGATGTACACAAGTACTTTGCGGCATACCCTGAACTCAGACAGCAGATCATGGCAGCGCTGGCCCAGACGCTCGGCGACCAGGCCGCCGCCGCTCCCGCCGCTGCTCCGGCTGCTGGTTCCGGCCAGCCAGGCGGGGTAGTACAATCGCTGGTGGAGAGATACAACAACCAGCCGTAGGGAGTGAACATGCCGGACTTCAAGGGACTCTTCTCAGACCCAGAGTTCTACCAACTCAACGACGATGAGAGGACGCAGGCCTATCAGCAGCTCGCGGCCAGCGCGCCGGACATGCAGGACCTGTCCCCAGAGCAGCACAACCAGTTCTTCCGTGAGATGGTGCGCCTCAACGCTCCACAACAGCAGCAGATGCGCCTGTCCGGCGGGGAGATCGAGCGCATCACCGGGCAGCCAACGGACGTGGAACCCATGGTCGTGCGCGACGAGCGCCTGCTGGCCCCGCAGATACCGGAGGGCGTCGGAGCGCCGGAGGAGCAGCTCCCACAGACTGACATCGGCCGGGGGATGCTCAAGGGCGCGGAGCAGGTGGCACAGAGCGCCTACGATACCAACGCCCTGCTGGGCGCGCTCGGCGTAGCGCCGCGCACCGCTGGCGCAGAGGCGGGGCGTGTGGCTCAGGGCGTAAGCCAGATGGCCGGTCAAGTGCCGGACCCGGAGGGGCTGCTCGGTCAGATCGCGCAGCACGGGTCGCTGACGGCCATGATGATGCTCGCCACGGCTCCAGCAATGGCCGCGGGAGGCGTCGGAGGCATCTCCGCGGCCGGGGCAGGCAGCGGAGGCCTGGAAGCGCTCATGGAGGCCGGTGGGGTCTTCAATCAGCTCAAACAGCAGGGCATGTCGGAGGAGGAAGCGCTGTCCAAGGCCGGTGATGACTTCGTGAAGCAGGCCATGCTGCTGATCGGGACCGAGGCCGCCCAGGCTGGCATCCTCGGGAAGCTCGGTAAGGACGGCGTCAAGATCGCCAAGGAGATCATCGAGCGAGCTGGGTCGAAGGTCGGCAGGAGGGCCGTGCTGGAGACCGGCAAGGCACTCGCCGGGGGAGCCGGAGTATGGGAGCTGAACCGGCAGTTCGAGGGCGCACAGGAGTGGCTCCAGGAGGGCATCAACCAGTCGGTCATGGAGACAGCCGGGATGTTCGACAACACGGAGCAGCAGAAGGAGGCCTACAAGGTTGGGAAGCTCATCGGCGGCGTGTTCGGGTTCGTCCCGGCGGCGGCCGGTGCCGCCATTGGTGTGGCAGAGGCACCAGGCGCGGCCATCCAGGGCGCGAAGACCGTGAGGGCCGCGGAGCAGATCGGGAAGATCCGGGACATCATCGCCAACCCGGAGGAGGCGGCGCGAGAGGGCAAGATCGAGCTTACGAGGCCCCAGGGACCAGATCCCAAGGAGGCCCGCTTCCGGGCTACCGAGACGCTGGACTACCTGACGACAGAGGAGCGCCAGACGTTCGCCCTCGGTGAGCAGCCACTGGACGTGGAGGAGATCGCACGGCGCACCGAGCGCCCGGTGGAGGAAGTCAAGGGCGAGATCGACACGCTCGACCAGGCCGCGCAGGATCTCATCAGCCCGCCGCGGCAGCCGGCCCAGCCGGCCCCCGAGCACGAGGCTGTTCTCCGGGCCATATCTGACGGCATCGAAAAGACAGCGCAGGAGGCGGAGGCCATCGGGCAGCCCGAGCTGGCGGCAGATCGGCGCGCCAGGATCGGCAAGGTCCAGATTGTTGAGCCGCAAAATCTCTTCGAGCGCGGCGCGGTTGGAGTTGCGAAGATCGGTCGAAGCGACCGCAGGGTCGTTCTCTTCACACAGCCGCGTATCGAGGGTGAGCCGGTACACGGCGGCGTCTTCGTGAAACCTGGGCTCATCGCGATCGACGTAAGCGACGGGATCGCTCCGAGGGCCATCATCGGGACAATCTTCCACGAGGTGGTTCACGACGCGAAGGTCAGCAACCCGGAGCTGTACGCTGGCGTCATGGAGGCCATCAAGGGCACACCACTGTGGCAGAAGTCGGAAGACACCCTCCTGGGCGAGGTCAACGACGATGAGATCTTCGCGCACGTCATGGAGCAGTCGCACGTCGCCACCGACGTCCTGTACGCGCTGGCGAACTACGCTGCCGTTGAGGACATGGCCAAGGCACCGAGCAGGGTTCGGGCCGTCATCGAGTACCTCACTGGGCTGTTTCGAGCTGTCGCCGGCAAGCTGAGGTTGACCTCGGACCTGGACGGCAAGAACCTGAAGCAGATGAAGCGCATCAGTGCGCTGTTCGCAGACCCAGAGACAAAACGAAACGCGGCCAAGGCGATCCTGGAGCTGACCGACATGCTCAAGGCCGCGCCACAGGAGGCACAGGGTGAGGTAACGGAGGGACCGCAGTTCTCGCGGACGTTCTCACAGCTTCGTCAGGACGAGGGGATAACTCCACGGGGGCTGGACTCCATCAGCACGGAGACGAAGCGCTTCTTTGAGGTCAAGGAAAGCCTATTCAAAGACCTGCGTAAGGCCGGCGTTCCATCGGACGAGGCCTACGAGAGGGCGGCCGAGGGTGCCGACACGTGGGTGCGGAAGAACATGAAGATCCTTGACGAGGAGGACCTAGACGACGAGCAGAAGATGCTCGTGGACTACGCCCAGGGTCTCGGAGTGCAGGTCAACTTCTACGAGGGCGGACACAAGATGGCCGGAGGCCACTTCATGACCGAGGGGCAGATCTGGATCAACAACGGCACGAAGACACTGTGGACGTTCCGGCAGCTCGTGGCGCACGAGATGATGCACGACTTCAAGCGCAGACACCCGGCGCTCTGGCGCAAGATTTTAAGCAAGGCGATCGAGCTTATGCCGGAGGAGTGGAAGGCCACCAGAGAGGAGGTTCTCAAGCTCGACTCTTACAAGATGCTTACTGGTGACAAGCTCGACAACGAGGTGTTGGCGTTCCTGATCCACAACAACGCAAACGATTTTTGGGGCGCTGTCCTGAAGGCCGGCAGCGAGGAGAACGCCCCGGTTGCGTTCAGGCGTTTCTTCACGTGGGTCGGCGAGTTTGTCAAGAAGCTCAGTGGACCCATGTTTGAGTGGGCAAAGAGCGTCGGCATCATCGGCATCGCTACTGACATGACGTCCCCCTCGGAGCAGTTGGGGCGCTTCGTTGTCGAGCAGTTTACAAGGGGGACGGTGAAGGACGGAGAGTACCAGGTCTACAACCCGCAGGCGCACGAGAAGCGTGTCGCCGAGAAGAAAGCGACCATGAAGAAGGCAATCACACAACAACTCTCTCGGCATGCGCCGCTTGCGAAGCGATTCGCAGCAGACCTGGAAAGAGGCATCGTCCCTGAGCAGCCTGAGCAGATCCCGCTGTTCTCCACAGAGCGTGTGGGTTACCCGCCGCTGGCACAGACCCCCGCTGAGCTACGCACGTGGCGCGCCAAGCTCGCGAAGATGGTCTGGCGCGGAGTCAAGGGCAAGATGTGGTACGAGCTGTCGGCCGCGGCAATACTCCAGATGTCCGGCGGGAACCTCGAGACGGCACGTAAGTTCACTAGACTGGTTGCCGTCTACTCACCCCAGACCGGCGTGATGACCAACTGGCACCGCGCACTTACAGCCTGGCAGCGATACATGGCTGGATACTCCAAGAGCGACTTTCTCAAAGAGCGACTCGGTAACGATGACAACCACCAGAAGGCCGCGGCCATCCTCTACGACGACGCAGCGTGGGACGGGGAGAAGACCAACAGCTTCTTCAGTAACCTGTTCACCCTGCTCGACTCTGAGGTACCGGACCGCGCCACCATCGACCTGTGGATGATGCGGGCAATGGGGTTCTCAGGGGACGCTCCAAGCCCCACACAGTACAGGGCCATGGAGAAGGAAGTGAAGCGCCTGGCCAAGAAGCTCGACGTCGAGACGCACCAGGCTCAGGCCATGATCTGGGTCTACGCCAAGTCGGTGTGGGAAAGCAAGGAAGTGAAGGAGGCCGCGTACGCTGAAGCGGCGAAGCGGGACATGACCACACACGTGCCCAAGGTCGCCAACGGGAAGATCGTGAAGGACAAGCGCGGCAAGGTCATGATGACCTCCACGCCTGAGTTCGAGGCGCTGTACAGGGGGACGTTCAACGCTGCGGTCAAGCGGGACCTCGGAGCCGACGTGACGCTGTACCCGATCTCAGAGCAGTCCATGACGACGTTCGCGACTGGGTTGGAACGCCGAGTGGCGACGATCTCCATGGAGGCCATCCCCGGCGTGGGGTGGTTCAAGAATCTGTCCAGCGCAGACATATCAACCAAGGTCTGGTTCACGCTTGGAGTTGAGCAGGCGCTCGTGGACGAGGTCGGCGACATCATCGGTCAGGAGATGGGCATCAGCCCGGTCGCGGACATCAACATGATGCTGCTTGGCAACTCCGCGTACTACGACGGTGGACGCATTCAGGTCAATCCGAGTAGACAGATCAAGGTCCCGGCGGCCGCCAAGGGCGGTGCCGAGAGCAGCTACATGTGGGACGCGGCCAGCAAGGACCAGGTCACGCTGTACGCCGTCATCCGAGGGATGCTCACGGGCCAGGAATCGGTCGCCGGCTACCGCAGGTTCGATCAGAACCCGGTGGTCGAAGAGCGCAACATGGCCGAACTGAGGATTGGAAATCGTCTGAGCTACGACCAACAGACGGAGCTGGTGGAGAAACTCACGAACGTCGTGAAGAGCCGCAGTGGGAAGCTCCAGGGGTGGGAGGTGGCGCTGTACCCAACTGAAGACGGCGTGGCGTTCATGAACACCACCGCGGCCAACATGACCAACCTCGAGTTCCATGACGTGGTCAAGGAGACCATCAGTGAGCTGAGTTTCAAGAAGGGTGCTAAAATGAGCACCTGGGCCGCGGACACGTTCTACGTGGAGGCCGAAAACGACACAGGGGAGGTAGACACCTATGGGCAAATCATCGCAGGGAGAACGGACATACTCAGAAGGGTGGAGGATCGGGTCGCCGATAAACTCTCGAAGCACTATCTTGCAGCGCAGGACAGGGGACTCGGAGACGCCCCAGAGTGGGCCGTTGCCTACAGAGACACGGAAACGACTCTTCGACGAGATGCTAAAAGCTACACGCACTACTGGCACTTCTCGGTCGCGGACGTAACCGATGAAGGTATCAAGCGAGATTTTGCGGGAACTGGAGCCACTGGCCAAGAGGGACAACGTTTTCGTTTTGATCCGAATACCGGAAAGCTGGATCCAGAGAGTGCTGTTATCCATCTGTACCTGCCTACCGCACGCGCTGAGGCGGCGGTTGTATCCAAGGCTTCGTTTATCAACAAGGTTATTGCCGATCTCCGCCTTATTCCCACCGACAGCGCAGGACTAGGTGACCTATATCGTAAACACAACGGCGACGCCGTGGCCGTGGCTACTGAGCTACGGTCCATGGGCTACGACGGTATCGTGGACGTGGACCGAGGGATGGTGCAGGTCAACCGCGACATCGACGTGTCTGAACTGGGAGAAGGACACGAGCTGACACCGAAGGAGCGACGCGCGTGGAAGGGCGCTCTGAGGCTGGAGGATATGGAGGAGGGCGAGAGCTATGACCACATCCGAGTCCCCCGTGTCCAGGAACTGAAGCGCGCTGACGTGGAGCATGTTGCCTCTCGGTTGACCGACGACGGTGTGGCGTACTTCCCCAAGGGCACCAATGAGCGCATGGTCAAGCAGTACTTTGACGAGGTGAGGTCAACGTCTGTTGGCCTCGTGGCCACGAAACCGAGGCGTCCGCAGTTCTCCACCAGCATCGTAGACCAGCACCAGGTCCCCGTCGGAGACATGAACGTCGTAGACGACGAGGTTGCGTACGGCACGCGGTACGCCACGCAGTCCGGCCCCGGCTGGAGCCTGCCTGGCATGGACCGATGGGACTGGTTCGTAAAATGGGCACAGGACAGTCTCGTTCAATTCAAACGCTTAAATGATGTGTTCACGGACCACGGAATCGAGATCGGTGAGGAGATCAACGTCCGTCTGGCCGAGGAGCTGTACCACGGCAAGGTACAGGAGGCCACGAAGCGCATCGACGAGAAGTACCAGCAGCCACTACTGAGAGCCCTGCGAGCGCTTTCCAAGAGCAGGGCTGAGACGGAAGCAGATCTGCTCGCCAAGTTCGACCTGTACCTCCACGCGCGCCACGCGTCCGAGCGCAACGCGCACATCAGGGAGGTGTGGCACACCCGCAAGCTGGAGCAGGCGCAGTTCCACAAGAACAAGATCCAGGACAAGCTTGCGATCTACAAAGATGAGCTGAAGGACGCCGAGGGTAAGCTGCACAAGAAGCGCCTGGAGAACGCCATCAAGTTCTGGGAGATGCGGCTGGTCTCCGCCGAGCGCACCATCGAGACGATCGTCAACCAAAAGGACCTCGACTCCGGCATGAGCAACGCCGAGGCGATCGGTGTCTTCCAAAGCACGCGCATAGATGGGCTCGACAAGAGGTTCAGTGAGCTGGCACGACAGTACGTGGACACGATGCTCAAGGAGCGCCTGGACGCGCTGTACAGTGAGGGCCTGGTTGACGAGAAGACCTACAAGGCCGTGGCCAAGTACAAGCACTACGTGCCGCTGAAGGGCAAGTTCATTGAGGGTGACCTCGAGGAAATGATCGAGATGTACCACGCGTCTTCGTCTGGGTTCGACATCCGCGGCGCTGAGCTGCCGTTCGTCACCGGCCGGGAGAAGGGCAGCAAGATCAACCCGATCCTCGCGCAGGCGTTCGTGGACACCCTGTCCGCCACTGACCGCATCGAGCGCAACCGAGTGGCTGTGGCGCTGCTCGGGCTGGCCGAGGAGCACCCAAACCAGAACCTCTGGGAGGTCAACAAGACCGTCAAGAAGAGGATCTTCGACAAGAAGACCGGTACAGTCAAGGAGGTCGAGGACTGGTTCGCTCGCAACGAGGCCAACGTCATCGCCGCCAAGCGTGACGGGCAGACGTACTACGTGACCCTGAAAGATCGTGGCCTGGCTGAGGCCATGAAGGGGCTCGGTATCGAGAACCTCTGGAAGTGGGTGCGTGGAGTGCGTGTCGTCATGCGTACGCTGGCCCAGCTCTACACCACGTGGAACCCCGACTTCATCCTGACGAACTTCGCCCGTGACTGGCAGCAGGCGATCGTCAGCTCCACGACTGACATGGGCTCGAAGGCCGCAGTTGAGGTCTCCAAGGAGGCGTTCAAGGCCGTGCGTGGCATCCTCGCAGCCAACTTCCCAGACGCCCTTGGGAAGCTGACCAACGAGTACACTGCCGAGTACCACGAGCTGAAGGAAGCCGGCGGCAAGGTGGGGTTCTTCGGGATGCGTGGTATCGACGACATGCAGCGGGCCATCATCAACGACATGAAATCAGGGCACCAGGCGGCCACAATGCGCGGTCTCCGCAGGATCGGCAACTACATCGGGTCAATCAACGAGGCCACCGAGAACGGCATCCGGCTCGCCACGTACGTGGTGGCCAAGCGACACGGTGCGACCAGGGCGCAGGCCGCGAGCCTGGCCAAGAACGTGTCGGTGAACTTCAACCGGCGTGGTGACGTTGGTGGTGCGATCGGCGCTGGGTACCTGTTCTTCAACGCTGGGGTGCAGGGCGTAGACAGGTTCTGGAAGTCGATGAAGACCCCCAGCGGCCAGAAGCTCGCCGCGATGTACCTGGGGATCGGCTTCATGACGGCAGTGTGGTCGCGTGCCACCATGGGTGACGACGACGACGGAGAGCCCAGGTACGACAAGATTTCAAACTTCACCAAGATGAGGAACTGGATCATCGGCATCCCAGGCACCGACGGTGAGTTCGTACAGATCCCGATGCCATACGGTTTTGGAGTGTGGGGTCAGCTCGGAAAGGAGCTGGAGCATCTGATCTTCTCAGGAGACGATCGGCTAGAGGCGGCCGGTGAGGCCGCGCTGCGAATGCTCTCCGGGCTGACCACGCATTTCTCTCCCATTGGTGAAACGAGCTTCGAGAACGGATGGTACGCCATGGCGCGGCCGATCATCCCCACACTGGCGGAGCCGTGGACCGACGTCCTCGCGAACGAGACCTACTGGGGCGGCAAGATCTACCCGGCGAAAGCACCGTGGGACAACCGTTCGGATTCAGCCAGGCACTACCCCGGCAGGACCGTGACCGAGCGGCTGATGATCGGAGCGACAAGCAAGCTGAACTACTGGACGGGTGGGAGCGAGTACCGCTCCGGCATCATAGACCTCAATCCCAACGCGCTGACGTACATTCTCGATAGCTACATTGGCCCCACCGGGGGCTCCCTTAAACGTCCCATCAACCTCATCCAAAAGAAATGGGCGGGGGACGACACGACGTGGAACGACTGGATCATCCTGCGCCGGTTCCTCGGCGAGACCGCACCACAGTACTACGTGCCCGGCGAGTTCTACGACGCCGTCGAGGACGTTACGTCCGCCGCAGACGAGCTGGAGTGGTACAAGAAGGGCAACGGCAGCCGCGACGACTACAGGAGGTGGAGCGACAGGCACGGGTGGAAGGTGGGGCTCGATAAAAGTTCTCGGCAAGCCCAGAAGGCGCTGCGTGAAATTCGGAAGTCCTCCTCGTTGAGCGACCAGGAAAAGCGGGACAGGTCGCTGGCGATACAGCGTGGTTTCATAAAGAGGTACTTGAACTCAGAGAAGCGCTAGGTCATACTAGCCGTGACCTCCTTTCTTCGAGGCCCGCAACGGGCCGCATTAAAGAGTCCCCCCGTCGAGTCTAACTCCGGGGGGCTCGCTTTTTTGGGTTGACACCAGTTGGTAAAGGTGAGACAATATTAATGAAAGGAGATTGCATGTGCTAGAACTCAGCGAGATTGGTGGTCGTATCGCTGTGACCGGAGATACCTATCCGGTCGCTGACCTGCTGAAGGTCATTCCTGGGTACAGGTGGGAAAAGGCGCTCAGGGCCTGGACGTACCCGCTTACCCCCCACAGTCTCAACCTACTCAAGACTGCGTTTCCAGATGCAAGGTCAACACTTGTTGACCTCGAAACAAAAACCGACCTTCTGAAACAGGCCATGGAAGCAAAGGCGGCCGACAGGTTCATCCCGTTCGAGACCAGGATGAGGCCGTGGCTGCACCAGATGCGCTCGTTCTACTTCGCCAAGTATCGCCTCATGGCCCAGGGTGGGGCGATGCTGGCGCTCGATATGGGCACCGGCAAGTCCAAGGTGACGATCGACCTGATCAACGAGTTCGACTGCAAGCGCGTGCTGATCACGTGCCCGCCGAACGTGATGGACGTGTGGCCCGAGCAGTTCGAGGAACACAGTCCGGCGCATCATCGCGTCTACGTCTGCAACCGGAAGCACTCGGTGGCGCGCAGGTGGAAGGAAGCCGAACAGTTCATGGAGGAGCACCACGGATGTGGCATCGTGGTCGTCAACCACGAGGCGGTGTGGATGCCGGGGTTCCGAAATGAGGCGCTCGCGTGGCCATGGGACATGCTGGTCGTGGACGAGTGTCACCGAGCGAAGCTCGCCAGTGGAAAGCTGAGCCGATACCTGCACCGCCTGTCCAAGCACATCCCGCTACGCCTGGGCCTCACGGGCACCCCGTGCCCCCACAGCATTGACGACTTCTACGCGCAGGCCAGGTTCATCGACGAGTCGGTGCACGGCACCAACCACCAGGTGTACAAGTCCAAGTACATGGTACAGATACCTGGGCACAACGACAGCTACCAGAAGGTCATTGGCTTCAAGAACATGGACGACTGGAACGAGAAGTTCCACAGCATGGCCATCCGCGTGGAGGCCGACGACGTGCTGGATCTGCCGGCGTGCGTACACACTACCAGGTACTGCGACCTAAGCCCCGAGGAAGAGACCGCCTACAACGACATGAAGCACGAGCTGATCGCCGAGGTCAAGGGCGGGGTCATCACCGCGGCGAACGCGCTGGTGAAGCTGCTGCGTCTGGCACAGATCGTACAGGGCACCGTGACCAACGCGATGGGAGACAGTGTAGAGATCGGAGTGTCCAAGAAGACGGTGCTCATCGATACGTTCCACGAGATCCCCACCAGCGAACCGGTGATCGTGTTTTGCCGATTCAAGTGCGACCTAAAGAACATCAAACTCGCAGCCGCCCGCGGCGGCCGTGACAGCTACGAGCTGTCCGGGGCATGCAAGGAGCTGGACGAGTGGAAGGCCAACGGCGGCGTTCTCGCCGTACAGATTCAGTCCGGTGGCGTCGGCATCAGTATGGTGCAGGCCAAGTACTGCATCTACATGTCGAAAGACTTCTCACTCGGGAACTACGAGCAGTCGTTGGCCCGCATCAAGCGGCCTGGGCAGAATCGTAACGTTACATACATTCACATCCTCGCGAGGGGCACGATCGACGAGACGATCAACAAGGCGCTTGCCCAGCGCAAGGACACGATCGAGGCGATCCTCGAAGAAATGGGAAGTTAGGACAATGTTGAACGGGTGTAGGGGCTTTACTGCTGCTGTCAAGCAGTTGTTTGCCGAAGACCGTGAAGCCACTGGGGATGATGTTACTCTTCCCAGGATTTTGCCTGACGGATGGGAGATTGATCACGATGAAAGGGTCGTCAGAATCTACGAAGAGGTCAATCAAAACCCAATCAGACTAGCGAAGCTGGCAAAAATCATCGACCTGTGGTGGTACCTCGACTACATCGAGTGGTGCCTCGAATGTTTCACAACGACTGCGTGGGGTGGGTTTTCTCGCGTCCCCCTTGAGTGGTTCGTGTACGAAGACTTCAACTACCTCCTGGACGTCTACAAGTGGGACATGACGCTTGGCAGCTTCGTAAGGGAACAGAAAAAGATCATCGGCACTCAACCGTGGAAGAGAACAATGTCACAAACACTAAAGGGGGTTACAGTTGTATCGAATCACCAGACCGTACAGTCAATACAAGACCAAACCCAATGAGGTCACGCTCGCCGTACACGTTGACTCGCACGGCACGCCGAAGGCCACCTTTGAGATCGGCGAGACCGTGTTGAAGACGCTCGGGTGGTACGCCGGGGACGACTACATTGACCTGTACGTGGACGACAGCCCAGACGATCCGGCCGCCAACGTCGTCATGCTCAAGCCGGGCACGAGCTACAAGGTCCGGGCTGCCAGGGGAAACTCCGGCAAGGGCGTCGTTGTACTCCCTGCCGCGGCCATCAACGCAGAGGAATGGCCGTCTACAAGGACCACCGTAAACCACGAGGCGAATTTCTCCGCCCTGTACCTGGACATTTCATGAGCTTCATCATCGACGGCACGTGCGAGTTTATTCACATCCCCAAGACCGCGGGGGTGTGGATCGAGAACGTCTGCAAGCCGTGGATCGAGATCGCCGGCACAAACCACGACCGCGGTGGTCGGCACAGTGGTGCTCTCACGAAAATGCGTAGCTTCGCGGTGGCTCGTGAGCCATACTCGTGGATGCAGAGCTGTGTTGGCTACACCCAAAAGCGCTGGATCATCGTCGAGAAGAACTACCCAGGGTGGTTCCTTCAGTGTGAGTACAAGCGAATCGGTCGCGACCTGAAGACGCTGAGGATCAAGAACGTGCACGTCAACAAGGTCCTCGAGGAGTACCTCAAGAAGATGCCGGGAGAGTACAGCCGGGCCACGCTGACGTGGTACGAGAACGCCGACAGGCTGGTGAACTTCGGCCACCTGCACGACGACCTCATGGCCACGCTCAGGGCTTTCAAGTGTCCCCACGCGCACCGCATCGAAGTGAAGGCCAAGAACACTGAGCCAATGAACACGTCGAAGGACAAGCAAACACAGGCCAGCCCGGAGCTGATTCAAGCGCTTCGAGAGGCCGAACACGAGTGGTACGACCACACAAAAGGGGGACAAGGATGATCGACACTGCACTGATCCGTAGATTCATGGACCACCGCATTCGACGCTTTCGTGCCGAGGATGACCTGAGGGCCATGAAGAACGAAGAGAAAGACATGGCGAGACAGATCAACTCGATGCTTGCGTCAGAAAGCGCCGGCAAGGTCAACATCGATGGCCACACCGTGTATCCCATGCGGGTGATGCGCGCCAGCACCGTGGGCGGCTGCATGCCGATGCTCATTGACGGATTCAAGAACCTCGGGATGGACTCCATCGTCAGTCAGACGATCAACGCGCAGACGCTCACCGGGTTCGTGAACGAGTACGACCCGGACCGGATGATGAGCGCCGAAGAACTGGCGGAGAAGCTGCCCGACGAGATCCGAGAGTTCATCAACCTGTACGAGGACCTCATGGTCGGTGTTCGGAAGAGCGGATGAACGACGCCACGTACATTGACATCTTGGAAGGTGTTACAATAGCGGCCTGGAAACTGAGGAAGAAGGCCACACAAAAAAACCTGGACAGGCTTGACAAGGCCCTGCGTCGATACGACAGGATACTGGGATGGAACGGTGTCCTCCGAGACTCGAAAACAGGACAATGGAAAGGACGTGTGCTGTGAGTGACATTGTGGAGCGGTTGCGGAACCTAGCAAAAGCCTATCCGATTGATGTTTTCCCAGAGCCAGCACCGGGCCAACACGGGAAAACGGTCGATCAATGTTCGGCGTCGATGGGGCGACACTTCTCCGGGGTGTTTACTGAAGCCGCCGTTCGCATCGAGGAACTGGTCGCATTCGCGCACATGCTTGGGATCTGGGCACAGGACGGCTTCGTGTCGTGGTCACTGGTTGACAAGGACTCACTGTACAAAATAGGTGAGGCGTACATGAAGCTGTTCCCGGCCAGGGATATTGATAAGGTTTTTGATGAGGTGCTGGAGGCCGACGATGAGTGACGGCTTATTTATCGTTGTGACAGTGATCTCGGTTGCTGTTTTGTTGCCGGTGCTCATAAGAGTTTACTCTGACTGGATTGATAGGTGGTTGAGATGAGTGACATTGCAGAACAACTGCTGCTCTATCGGAGGGATGTAGACATTCAGTGGGGCGTCCTGTACGACAAGATCGGCGAAGCCGCCGACGAGATCAAGCGCCTTCGCTCTGCCCTTGAGGAAATCAGCCTCGGCAAAGGGCCGTACAATCGCAACCCCCTGATCCACGCGGAAAACATAATTGAGGACATGAAGGCCATCGCCATCGGAGCACTCAATGGGACGTGGAAGCCGGAGGCCGACGGTGGGCTGTGACACGATGGTCACCTGCGAAAGCTGCCGCGAAACCATTGACTGCGGCTACGGCTCCTATCGCTCATTCAACCTCCGGGAAGAACGTGGAATAAAAAAACACCTCCACTGCAAAGGACCAGTAACCGCATGGTCCCACGACTGGTGCTACCACAAAGGCGACGACCTGATGATCCAGGCACGAGCCGGTGGCGACCTGTATATCGAAAACGAGAAAACGTTCAAGCAAATACCGGAGGCCGACGATGAGTGACCAAATCAGCACATACGCCTACAGGGACATTGCTGAAAACACAACATGGCTCAGGGCACAGGCTGAATACTGGAACAAGGTGAAAAATATTGATGTGAGTACCATTCCTGGTCTGCTCGCAGCAGCAGCCGACGAAATCGAACGCCTCCGCGCCGAGCTTGCCAACTGTCAAAACGGTGCCGAGATTCAGCGCGAGATGATCGACGCGATGTCCCGCAACTACGACGCAGCGCATGGAGGTGACGCCGAGCCGCCACTGTGGGTATTGGAATGTGGTTCCTGTGGCGGCACTCATTGGGCAGAATACACGTCACCCTGGGGCAAAAAGACTTGCCGAGACTGTGGTGCGGACGATGAGTGACACAAGCTACGACGAAGATGTTGTTGCCGCGTTGGTGCTTCAGCACCTTGGGGAATGTCCAGATCTCGGCACTGGTCTTTTCCGGGCCAGGGTGACGTGGTGCGCCCTCGGGGAATGCCCAGAGCGGAGAGAAGCAGACCGTCGAATCCGTGACCTCGACGCAGCGAAGGGAGGCGACGATGAGTGACCTAAGACACGTCTACGATGACGGGTGGGACGCGCTGAAATCAGTTCTGTACCCGGAGTTTGGCAAAGATTACATGATCGCCAAGGAGCCGATGGTCTGGGATGCGGCTCACAAACTCAAGCGACAAGACGACCGCATCGAGGAGTTGTTGGCAGGGATTGGGCGGTGCGAACGGAGAGCCGAGGCAGACATGAATACAATCCGTGCCCTGAGAAAAGAAAACGAAAAGCTGGTAGACGAATGCTGCCAACTCAAAGAGGGGTACACGTCAATCCGTGTTCAGTTTGCCACGTTTACCAAGACGGTTGGTGGAGCCTTCGCGAATGCGTTCAAGGAGGGATTCATGGAGGGCTGGATGGATGGGAAGCATGGAACCAGCCCAGACCCATCCCCTGTGGTGGATGCCGCATGGGAGAAAAGCAAGCACATCAACTTCATCAACATGGTTGACTGCGGAGGTGGCGATGAGTGACGTGAGACGTGTGATTGTGGACAGCACCAAGGAGATACTGGAGGAGGCGTCCGGTTTCATGTTGGAGGCTGAAGGAACTGATTTCATAGTTGATGACCCCGGCGGCACCCACGCCCTACTCCCGTGGGAGGAGTACACTCGGCTGCTTGATGCAATTCGGATATTTGAATTGGGGTGGCCCGAAGATGACGCCCCGGAGGAGGAGTATGAGCGAATGCAGCGGGTGGCCGAGGAGTTCGGAAGCACATGGGGGCATTTAACAGATCAGCAGAGGGGACATTTTGCGGAGGTTTCGCCGTTCGCAAGGAAATCCCATAACGCCGAGCTGGAGAGTGTGGACGAGCCGTGCGAGACGTGCGGGGGGAGCGGGAAGGTCGCTTCGCCGCCGTCGGCGTTTGGTGTTGACCCGCCAACTGAACTATGCCCCGACTGTGGCGCGGTGTGGAAATGACTAGCATCAACGTAATGGGTGTGCCGTACACGCTCGAGCTGGTGGACGTGGTGGACGACCAGGACGATACCATCATCGGCCGGGTGGTGTTCGAGGAACAGAAGATCCAGGTCAGGTCCTCCATGGGACCTGAGGCCGTCAGAGCCACCGTGCTCCACGAGCTGATCCACGCCATCGACAACGAGTGCAACCTCGGCCGCAACGGGCACCTCCCCGAGGCAATAGTGTCGCGTGTCGCGTCATCCCTGTTCATCACACTTGCGCTAAACCCGTCACTCGCGAAACGGCTGTTCGATGTATAGGGCTGTCCTGCTTGCGGCGTTACTGTGCCCGCTCCAGGTCCACCAGGGTGAGCGCGTGAGACTGACGGTGTTCTACGCACACGAGGGCGGCAGCTACTACAAGACCGGCGAGGTCCAGACTGCGGCCGTAGACGGCGAAGCAAACGTCACGGCGGAGGGGCACCCGGTAGGCGCAAGGTGGATGGTCAACGGTGTCGAGGTGAAACGCTGTGGAGTGGAGTACCTATTCACAGATGGTTTTGAGGGTGGTGACACAGGGAAGTGGAATGATTGATGTTGTGCTGCTCTTTGTTTTCCTGTACACTGGCATGCGAGCCGCCGAGCACATCGGCGGTATTATCAACCCCATCTTCCGGGAAAGGAAGAAAAAGGAGAACGGATATGTCTAATGGCGTCGGACCCGTGGGTTACTTCTACACGTCGCAGATGTTCATGGAGCTGATGAGGGAGGTGTTCCAGAAGGTCGGTGACTCAATCACCGCCAGGGGCAACGTCTACCACAGGGGGGCGTTCTACGAGGATGCTGCCCTCGCCATCGGTATTCTCTGTGACCGCAACTTCGCTTCGATGAAGGAGAGCGAATACAACTGGCGGTGGTGGGCTGATGAGCTGAAGAAGCGTGCCCTGGCTGTCGGGACGGACGCGCCGAACGCCATGAAGCTCCCCGGTCGATGGAAGGAGGACCGGGACGGATACGAGAACACCACCAACTACCTCGACCTCTGCTGGCGGCAGATGTTTGGGGCATTCCATGAGGAAGAGATTGATTACCAGACCTCTCCCATGGGAGACACCACCCCCGCCGAGTGCGTCAAGATCACCTGGCACTTCCTGCGCTGGCTGGAGAAGACCCTCAAGTACAAGAAGTTGGAATGGCAGTGGGTCGGGGCCTGCAAGGATGAGCTGCTGGCAGTCTTCACCAGGATGGGTGAGACGACGACGGCCGGCGGTTGGACTCCTGGTGGTGGCCCGATGCCGCCGATCTCGTGGCCTGGTCAGTAGTGTCCTAACATCAACTCTTAAACATAGGAGGTCTGAATGTCCGACGCGATCGCGAAAGCTGGAACGTTCGCAGCCCTGGCCGTCCCCGAAGGTGACTTCGGGCTCCAGGACATCGTCACCATCAACATGGGCGGTCAGGGGATCGACCCCAACAAACTTGACCGTGTCAAGGTACCAAGCGGTGGCAACCTGGCGTGGGAGGTCATCGACGAAAACGGAGAGCCAGAGCCCAGGAAAGAGCTGGTCGGCGTCATCGTTGGTCAGTTCCCGACCAGGGTGTACTACGCAACCGAGTACACCGGAGGCAACGAGTCCCCGGACTGCTCCAGCCAGGACGGCATCAACGGAGTACCACAGGAGTCCGGCCTCGGGTACGGTGGCAAGTGCTCGTCGTGCCCCAAGTCCCAGTGGGCCAACGGCCAGAAGCCGGAGTGCTCGCAGCGCAAGAAGCTGCTGCTGCTTGAACCGGACTCTATCCTGCCGCTGGTCATCGACGTGCCACCCACGTCGCTCGACCCCGTGGACAAGTACCTGCTTCGCATCACGAAGAAGAAGGTCCTGTTCTTCCAGTGTGTGACCAGCCTCAAGCTGTCCAAGGAGAAGAACAAGGGCGGCATTGAATATGCGCGCATCGCCCCTGGGTTCGTCCGGGTCTTGGACGCTGACGAGCGGGCCTCGGCGTTCGCCATCTACAAGGGCCTGTCACAGGCGTTCTCGTCGGCGTCTCTGGAAGACGAGCCCCCGTACTAGGCCAACAGGTGTTGACCTCAGCCCCGCCCACGTGGGCGGGGCTTTTCACCACAAAGGAGAACCCATGAGAAACGTAGGGAAGCGCGCCAAATTCAGCACCAACCTTCGGGCCGTTGAGGCGCAGACACTCACGAACCGATGTGACCTCGAGAAGATGATGGGCCTGACGCAGGACGCGATCGAAGACGTGATGAAGGTTGTGCTGGCCGACATGCGGCAGACCACGCGTCTGACCGATCTGGAGCTGGAACGCCTACGTACTCAGGCTGGGGATCTTGAGGAGGAGAAGCAGGACCTGTTGACGTACGCGAACACGCTCCTCCACCACCACATGTGGGAAGCGTGGTGGAAGTTGCGGCCGTGGGATCGTGGGATCAACTGGAAGATGAGGCCAGACAGATGCCTTCGGTAGGAAACTTCTTCGCTGAGCTGTACGGGCGCTGTGAAGACGGGTACACCATGTACGGTCCAATCAAAGGCCCGTTTAAGGCCTCTAGGACGTCCTCTCGCTGGGAGGAGTTGGTACAGGGGCAGGAGGACGTCTATTTCCGCCTGTGCCCCCTGGGGGCCGTTCCTGAGTCAGGGAGGGGCACACAGCGGGAGAGCATTGCACTCCCGTTCCTGTGGCTCGACCTCGACTGCGGGGTCCACAACAACGGGAAGCAGTACTTCCCAACCATAGAGGAGGCAATTCAGTGGGTCAAAAACTATCTGCCGTGGACCGCTATCGTCACGTCAGGCACTGGTGTGCACGCCTACTGCGTGCTCTCAGAGCCCCTGTCCATCAACGACGACGCGTCGTTCGAGCGTGCCTACGCGCTGTCAGCGAGGTTCCAGCAGTGGGCGCGGGACATGTGCAAGTACGACATCGACAGCACCCACGACCTGGCGCGTGTCCTGCGTGTGCCGGGTACCATCCACTCGGGGATCGGGAAAGTTGTGAAAATATACGAGCTGAGAACTGGGGAGGTGGCGAACACGGAGATGATGGAGTCCTTGCCTGTGCTGAAACAGCACACGCTGCCTACATCACAGTCCACCGAACGCGGGTTCGTGTTGGACCCGAACAGGCCGCTGGACACTGGGCTGCTGATGCAGATGAGCATGAACAACCCAAAGTTCACGGAGACCTGGATGCGGCAAAGGCAGCCGGCGGATCCCAGCGCCAGCGGCTGGCGTTTCTCGATGATTTCTTTTCTGATGAACGCCGGGCTGGACCGACAGGACGTAGTGGACCTCACGCTGCGCTTTCTCATCGACCAGTGCAGGTACCTCCCAGGGGAGCTGAAGCTCGACAGACCAGATGTGTGGGCAGCAGAGATGACCAAGTGCAAGGTCGAAGACCTGAACATGGACGAGCTGGAGGAACTGATCGAGACTGCTTCCATTGACGACAGGATTGAGGCGATCGCAGGTCTCATGGAGTTCCCACAACCTCAGCGACTCAAGGGGCTGTCCAGGTTCCTCGTGATGTCCAGCGACGACGAGGCCTCAGGTGACGTGTTCCAGCTACACATAGAGGTGCCGAACCAGGGAGTGGTGAAGGTAGAACTGAAGGACATCATGTCACGCACAGCGTGCCGCAAGACGATCTTCTCAAAGACCGGGATCTGCCTACCGTACTACTCTGGCGGTGCTGCCGGTGCAGCCAACAAAAAGTGGGAACAGGCCGTTCAGGTGGCGTGGCACGCCGCTGAGGTGTACGAGCCTGTGCAGAGTGAGAGTGCTGAGCTGCTGATGCAGGCCATCAAGTCACAGATCAACACCGAGCTTGCGGCATCAGTTGAGGAGTCCAAGAGCACCGGCAACCCATACAAGGACGGGGACACGTACGTGGTGCCGACGGCCGCGCTGAACACGAGGGCTCGGACGATGTACCCCGAGCTGCGCTCCAACCGCGAGCTGCACGCGGCCGTCCGCGAGCTACGATCGGTCGGCATCGAGAAGCGTCCGCAGATGTACAACGGGGTCAGAATGGCGTGCCTTTTGGTGCCCGCAAAGTTGGTAGAGGACGCGTCGTGAAATCCGGGTGTATAGCGAAGGGTGAGGAGGGTTTTGCCTCCCCCTTTTTTTTTGAGTACCCTTTTACCGGTCAAGTTGTTTATAATGAGTAGTTTACGTACCCATATTTTTACCCATAGCCTTTCTATAGTACGGGTACTCGCAGACACTCGGTCTCATTTAGTCCCATTTTGGTACACTTTTTACCGACATTTATTACTTGTCTCATTCTCGTTTACGGAAGTCCTTGGGGAACCGACCACCATGTGGAGGCAAAACGTACCACAAGGTTCGCCATATACCCGTAGGTGCCCCAGTGCGTGAAAACCACTACACCATCGTGGGAGCCCCCGGCTCCGGCAAGACCACCGCACTTGTGGGTAGGATCGCCAAGGCCGTGGGTGAAACAATGTACGGCGGCGACATCATGATCTGTTCCCTGACCAGGACAGCGGCACACGAGATCGCTGAACGTGTCAAGCTGAAGGTCCCCGGTGTTGAGTTCCCGCATGTCGGCACCATCCACGCGCTTGCGCTGCGTGCACTCAAGGTCATCGGTGACAACGTAAACCTTGTGTATGAAGAGGAGCACATTCGTGACTTCAACCAGATCTACAAACGAAAACTCCCGCTTAATCTCGGAAACACGCTGTTCGATCCCGAGGGGCGGAACCGGTCGCTCATCCAACTTGCAGACGTCGATCGCAGACGAGCTTCTGGTCAACCCTCCTCTGAGTGGCCCTTTGTGACCCAGCAGTTTCACCACCAGTGGGAGGCGTGGAAGGGACTCCGAGGGCTGCTGGACTTCACGGATCTGATCGTGCGGGCCACCGCGGTGTGCCAGCGCCACCCAGCAAACCCGAAGTACATCTTTGTGGACGAGGCCCAGGACCTGAGCCGCCTAGAGATGGGCTTGATTCGTCAGTGGGCGGAGGCCACCGAGAAGACCATCGTGGCCGGCGACGACCAACAGGCGCTGTACGAGTGGCGTGGTGCCAGTGTTCAGGATTTCATCATGTTCGCTCCGAGTGAACACCAGTACGTTCTGCCACGGAGCTACCGCATGAGCCGAGCGATCTACGACCAGGCCAAGAAGTTCGGTGACAAGATCTCGATCAAGATCGAGAAGAAGTTTGATCCGGTCGGTGAAGGTGGCGTGGTTCTGAAGCGCCAGGCCATGAACCTAATGTCTGCGATCAACGCCGACCTCGACGATGATGAGATCAACAGTGTCATGCTGCTGGCGAGCTGCGGCTACATGCTGAACCCGTACCTCAAGGAGCTGCGGAAGGCCGGTGTCCCGTTCCACAACCCGTACCGCTCGCGGGCCGAGGGCAAGACCTGGAACCCACTGGGATCCAAGTACGCCAACGCGTTCAGGTACTTTCTGATGCCGAGCGAAGGTCAACAGATGTGGACCTGGCAGCAGCTCTGGCGCGTGGCCAGCCCCATGAACAACAAGTACTTTCGCTTCATAGAGGCCGTGGCTGCCAACAGGCACAGCAAAAGGATGGTGGAACTGGACTTCTTTGACGAGTTCGATCTTGACGAGCTGTTCGTTGCAGCCTACCGAGGTGACTACAGGGCTTACTTCGACATGCTCGACAGGAAGCACAGGCTCGGCACCTCCCCTGGGTTCATAACTCCAATGAGCTACATCAAGCGAGTGTTGGACGCGCACGGTCGTCGTGCGCTGGACACCGCACCCAAGCTCGTCGTTGGCACGATACACAGCGTCAAGGGAGGTGAGTCTGACGCCGTGTACGTGCTTCCGACTCTGTCCCCGGAGGCGCAACGCAACATGAACACGAGGGCAGGACGAGACAGCGTGCTCCGCACGTTCTACGTCGGAGTGTCGCGCGCCAAGCACAAGCTGGTGCTGGTCCAGGACCCCAAGAACGCAAGGAGGTCAATGTGGCTATAACTGGAGACTTCATCGAGGTGCTGCTGTACATGGAGGATTGGAGAGAGGGTGGCAGGTGCGCCGGAGACGCCGGAGACCAGCACAAGATCGCGCTGATGAATATATTGCTACGCATCTTGGACGACCCGAAAAACAACACCATCGTGATGCGATGGAGAGAGGAAGGAGAATGATGATGACCCCATGCCCAAGGTGCGGATTTTTCAACTGCCACGGTGACTGTGAGGAGATGCCGGCGCGGTTCGACGTTGTCGCTCACCCGGAGCACTATACACAAGGCGAGATCGAAGTGATTGACGCCATCGTGGACTGGAAGCTGAACTACTGCCTAGGCAACGTTCTCAAGTACGTGGCTCGCTGCAACCACAAAGGCAACAAGCGCCAGGACCTGCTGAAGGCCAGGCAATACATCGACTTTGAATTGGAGAAGAACACATGAAAGGCTGGATGTACCTGAAGGTTGAGATTGACGACATAGATCTGTGTCATACGTTCCACCCCAAGATGAGCTGCTGGACCGGTAAGACCGAAGACCTCACGAGGCAGGACTTCCACCGCGAGGTGGCCACGTTCATCAAGAAAGCCGAAGCGATGTTCGACCTTTCAGACGTACTGAAAGAAGCGGAATGAAATACATGGACATCTGGGCCAAGCCGCAACAACACTTTTCAAAAGTGTTGGAATCCCAGGGTCTCCGTGGCCGGGTCAAGGACTGGCCGGCCGACGCACAGGCCGCGTTCAAGGACCTCAAGAACCAGCTCTGGAAGTGGAGCAAGAAGCACGAGGCCGGCGGTCAACGACAGGGCCTCGGGCTCATCGCGTACATGGGCGTCAAGGCCGCATGGGAGGACACACCTCCAAAGACGACCATCAACTGTGAAACAGAGGAGGACACATGGAGTACGATACTGAACTTGTCAAGAAAGTGAAGGTCATGGTTGGACAAGGCCGCGGAGATCACGTGATTGCCGATAACCTCGGCATCACGAGGCACATGGCCCGACGCATCATGCAGTACCTGAAGGGCAGTCCAATAGAACCGCACCTTCAGTCCATTGAGGAGACGGACAGCACCATGCAGGCGTCTGCTGTTTGCCAGGCCCGCAGCCTCGAGGCCCTGCTCGACATGCTCGACGTGGACCTCAACGCGTGGTACGTGGAACGCTGGGTCGGCAACCAGTGGGGCGACGGCAGCATGTGGCAGATAAAGGCGT
>DATKVP010000281.1:0-3635 GCA_035530015.1 Anaerolineae bacterium
GACGCACTGCCACGCGCGCCCAGTCCTGGATCTGCACCACGACATCGAACGTGGGTGGCGCCTTCCTTTCCAGGATGGACTTGCGTGTCCTGCGCCTGCGGGCTTCCTCATCGCTCAGGGTGACGGACTGGATGCCACCGATGAGGTCGGCGAGTGTGGGGTTCATCATCAGGTTGTCCAGGGTGTTGCCATGGGCGGTGGCCACTAGTTGCACGCCTCGCTCGGCGATAGTGCGGGCGGCGGCCGCTTCCAGCTCGGTGCCGATCTCGTCGATGACGATCACTTCCGGCATGTGGTTTTCCACAGCCTCGATCATGACCGCATGTTGCATGGTGGGGGTCTTGACCTGCATCCGTCGTGCCTTACCGATCGATGGATGTGGTATGTCCCCATCGCCGCCGATCTCGTTGCTAGTGTCCACGATGACGACCCTTCTCTTGTTGGCCAGTACCCGCGCCACTTCCCTCAACATAGTGGTCTTGCCCACACCGGGTCGCCCAAGGAGGAGAGTGCTATTGCCGGATTCCACTATGTCCTTGATGATGTCGATGGTGCCGAAGACGGCCCTGCCCACGCGGCAGGTCAATCCCACAATCTTGTCTTCGCGATTGCGGATCGCCGAGATGCGGTGCAGCGTGCGCTCTATCCCAGCACGATTGTCGTCGCCAAATCGGCCGATGCGTGAGGACACGTACTGGATGTCCTCTTCGCTCACGTCGGTCGAGTTCAGGGCCACCTCGTGTTGGACGAAACGTGCCTCAGGCAGGCGACCGAGATCCAGGATGATTTCCAGGAGCTCCTCTTCCTGGTTCAGCGCGCGCAGAGTTTCCTGTAGCTCTGGGGGCAGCACTTCTATGAGTGCGTCGAGGTCGTCAGTTATCTCCTGTTGCATATGGTGGGTCATTCCTCTGGGATGCGCATTGATGCATGAAACGCTGTGGTTGTCCGCCGAGATGCTAGGGCGGATTCTGGCACCGGTTGCTGGTGGAGAAAGGTGCCGCCGTCTCCACGCCTTTCTCCAGGGCAGGACTCAGTTTCTGCACCGGCACCCGTGCCCGGACGGTCGTGTGTTTCACCATGAGTAGCTCCGAGGCGACGGGCTCGAAGCCCAGGGAGTCCAGGGCCCCCTGGAGGCCGCTTTCGTACTCCCTCACCGCGCAGTATACGGGCAGCGCTGGATGGGAGGCAACGAGCCGCAACGAGTCCCTAAGAACAGCATCGGCGTGACCCCCTGTGTTTGGGCCGAGCAGTATTCTGAGCCAGTGGCCTTCCTCCCCGATCACAATACGAATAAGTGCCTGGATCTCTCCGCCTTTCCCCCACACGTACTCCCTGGCCTCTCGGCTCTTCCACCAGGGCAGGATCCTTGTGGGGTCTCTCTCCGGCTGAATTCCTCCCTCGGCCTGCTGCACGGGTCGAGGGATCAGGGAACTCCTCAGACGCAAAAGGGCGGCGGCATCTGCCTCTTGGACCGATTGGCAATGGGTGCTGTGTTCGGGATCGATGTCAGATGGCAGTCGGTCCAGACGCAGAACGTGTCGACGCGCGTAAGGGCCGAAGCCTGTCTGTCGGAAGACCTCGGGGGCCGGGCCGTTGTCGGGCACTGTGGCGAAGACGCGGTGTAGCCCTGACTCACCCTTGGCCACACTCAGATGCTCCAGCAGGCTGCGCCAGAGGCGGGCAGTACTGACTGAACCGTCAAGATCCGGCGCAACGAACTCAACATCGCATGACAGCCTGTCGGGACGGTCCCAGGCTTGGATGAAACCCTGTGTGTGCTGGTTGGGTGGGTGTTCGTCCTCCACAAATGTGGCACTACGACCCTGGTTCAAGGCGAGGCACTCGAGTAGGGCAAGCGACAAGGGCGCCGGCGACCACAGCAAGGCTAGTTCCAGATCCAGGCAGGCCACCTGATCCTGGAGCCTCTTCAGCAATAGGATGTCGGCCAAATTGAACCGTCTTACCACCTGTGCTCCCAGGAAGCTGGCTGGTCTCCGGCACTGTGTATGGCGACATGGCGTTCCAGTGGATCGCTATGACGCCGAGGAAACGCGAACGGCGGATGCTATCTGGCAGAAGAACCCAGGCAGCCTTTTCTGCTTTCCAGTTCTCTTTGCTGCGCCTGGGTCAAGGCAGAGCTCTCGTTCTCCTGTCTGAGTTGGTTCAGCGTCTGCTCGACCTTCAGCACCCGGTCCCTCAACTTGGAGTTTTCCTCCTTGAGGTTGAAGTTGTCCTGAATCAGAACTCCCAGGAGGTTCCGGTTCACTTGCAGGCTATTCTGGAGCGCCTGCTGATTATCGTTGATGTTGCGCAGGGCATCGGCGACGACGACAAGACTGGGTCCGATGGCTGACGCCTTCATCTCGGTCTCGGGAGCCACGATGGAATACGCCTCCTCGTGCACGTGGCTCTCCTCGGAGGCCTCAGCACTCTCACTCTTGAGGTGCCGGATGACCTGGTCGTAGGTCAGGCCCTGGTCCAGGAGCGTCTTGACTCGCGTCAGGAGCCGCACATCTCCCCTGGTATAGCGCCGGTGGGCGCTTGGCCCGGCGCCTGCAGCGTCCGACTTGGCCGCCATTTTGGACAGGTAGGGGTGGAACTCCTTCGCCCAGCGACGGAGGGTGGAGGTGGAGATGTCCAGCTCTCTAGCTACGTCCCCAGGTTGTCTCAAATCCGCATCTGTCATTTTCGGCTACACCCTTCCTCCAGATTGATGCTCTCTGTAATCACGCCGCGCGGCAGGGACGCTGCTACTCGGCGTCGTTTGCGGGCAGCTTCTTGGTGTCCTGCTCGCTCGGCGGTGCACTCAACTCGGTTCCGGACGGCTCCGCCTGCTGGCTTTCCTCTTCCACAACATGATAGGAGCCGTTGATGACCGACGATAGCTCGTCCAGGTGCTCCCGGACTATGCGCGTGGGGCACAATTCGACGAACAGCTTCATCCCGATGAGAATTACGGCAAAGTCGTCTATCTGGCCCAACCCCAGGATGGGATCGGGGAGCAGGTCAATGGGCGACAGAAGGTACACTATCGTGGCGGGAACGACCAACTTGGGCCAGATAGGCACGCGGCGGTCTCTCAGGAGCCGTAGAATCAGCCTTGCCTGTCTGGTCGTCTCGGCTAGGAACCCAACCGCGCGCCCAGTGTCGTGAAATCTGTCTTTTTCTGCCACAACCGTCCCTTTACTGCCTGCCATGGGATATTATACACGGCCGCCGTGCACTTTGCAAGCAGAAAGGTGAGCGATTTATCAAGACCCTGCACGGGTTGTAGAATCGAGCAGAGCGTGATGGGATCGCTGGTCGTGCCCATGGACTACGTGGTCCATGACGTGGCTGGCTCGTCAGCTCGCACGAAGCAAGCGACCTATCGGTGCTCGCCGGACGCACAGAGTCTTCAGACCATGGCGCGGCCGGCATCGTCTGGGGCGACATGTGCCGGTGGCTGCGCTGTAGCAGACTAAGACCTCGGAGGTTTCTAAAACCTCCGAGGTCTGGCAAAGGCAAGAACGATCTAGCCTTCGTTCTTCTGTCGGACCCCGAACACGAGGTGGCCGAGACGTACGGGGTGTGGGGCGAGAAGAAGATGTACGGGAAGACCTTTATGGGCATCATACGGAGCCACTTCGTCATCG
>DATKVP010000282.1:0-5617 GCA_035530015.1 Anaerolineae bacterium
CGACTCTCTTTTGGTTGCTTTGCCCCATTCGCTGTGATAGACTTGACTCCTGGAGACAGACTTTGGACTGGAACACCATCTCGCGAGCCAGAAAGAGACTTGCCCGTGAGAACGGCACGATAGTGAAGGACTGGGGCGGACGCCTGCCGGTCGCCCTTGTGTACCCTAGTTCCTACCACGTTGGCATGTCCAATCTAGGTGTTCACGTCATCTACCGTCTGTTCAACCAGTACTCTGATGTCGTTTGCGAGAGAGTGTTCTTCGATGAAAACGATGACGTTCCCGTGTCAGTGGAGTCACAGAGACCGCTGGCCGACTTCGCCGTCTTGGCCTTCTCGCTGTCCTTCGAGCTGGACTACCTCAATCTCGTCTCCATGCTGCGTCGATCTCGGATCCCACTGTCGAATGAGGTGCGAGATCAGCGGCATCCGCTGCTCATCGCGGGCGGTCCTTGTGTTATCTCCAACCCCGAACCCCTGGCTCTCATCATGGACGCCTTTGCCATAGGTGAAGGTGAACCCATCGTCCCAGGACTCGTGGAAACTCTCAGGAGAGGCCCGGATCTCGAACGCGCCGACCTCCTCGGGCATCTGGCGCTGCTCCCTGGTCTCTATGTGCCGCGTGTTCATGCTCCAGAGCGGGACAACCGGAACGCAGAGGGGAGTGGACCAACGCCTGCCGCGCCACATTCCATTCAGCGCCAGTGGCTGCCGGATCTGGACGATCAACCAGCAAGCTCAGTCGTTCTCACGAAGGATACTGAGTTTGGGGACATGTACCTCATGGAGGTGACCAGAGGCTGCGGCCGAGGATGCCACTTCTGTCTGGCCGCCGTTGCATATTCGCCAGTCCGTGAACGCAGCCCAGAGGTCCTGTTAAGCACGGCCAAGACGGGCCTCACGCACCGCCCAACCCTTGGCCTGATCGGTGCGTCTTTGTCGGACTACACTCGCATGGAGAGCTTGGTGAGAGATCTGCGGCAACTTGGCGCCAGGCTGTCTGTGGCGTCTCTCCGAGTTGACCCGCTGCCCGCCGTGTTGCTTGAAGCTCTTGCCGAGAGCGGGGCACAGACTGTCACCATCGCTCCAGAGGCCGGGTCCGAGCGCCTGCGGAAGAGGATCAGGAAAGGCATCTCCACAGAGGACATCATGCGCGCCGTCGAACTCGTGGCACACTACGATTTCGCCCAGTTGAAGCTGTACTTCATGATTGGCCTTCCCGGTGAAGATGACAGTGACGTAGAGGAAATCGTCGGACTATTGCGCGCCGTGAGAAAGCGCTTCCATCGCCGCATCACGGTCAATGTCACCCCTTTCGTGCCCAAAGCCCAAACACCTTTCGAGCGGGCGGCCATGGCACCTCGCAAGGTGCTGGAAGGCCGCTTCGCCTACCTGAAGAATGGCCTGCGGTCTCTCAGCGTGGGGACGACGGGAGAGAGCCCCCGACGATCAGAAGTGCAAGGGGTTCTGGCTCGCGGCGACAGGCTAGTGGGCGAAACCTTGATGGCCCTGGAAGGCACCCGTCTGGCTGACTGGCGAAGAGCGCTCGAAGCAACAGGCCTCAGCGCCGAACGCTACCTGGCGGAGCGACGCAGAGAGGAGGTCCTACCCTGGTTCAATATCGCGGGGCAGGCATGCCCCGGCACATCGGCTGTGGAGACGGTCGGCCAGAGGGCATCATGATCCGTCATGTTGTGAAAGGCATCCCGTACTATGCGTTCCCGTCGCTCGAGCAACATGCGGAGATGCTCCATGCGGTCTTCACGCGGCTTGGCGGTGTCAGCCGCCCTCCCTATCGGGCATTGAACGTGGGCAACTCGCTTGGTGACGATCCCAAGGCCGTGGAAGAGAACCACGGTCTCGTCTGGCACGCGCTAGCCGTCCAGAGCGCGGGGGTGGTCACTGCGCGGCAGGTGCACGGCAACCGTGTCGCCATCGTAGGCACCAAGGATGGAGGCAGCATCGTACCGCAGACTGATGCCTTGATCACCAGTGAAGAAGGCGTGACCTTGATGCTACGCTTCGGCGACTGCCTGCCGATTCTGCTCTATGATACGCGGAGGCGGGTCGTAGGTCTCGGCCACGCTGGCTGGCGCGGAACTGCCGCTACCGTAGCCTCCAGAATGGTCTCAGCGATGATCGACTCCTTCGGCAGCGATCCAGCCGACGTACTTGCGGGGTTGGGACCCGCTATTGGGCCATGCTGCTACGAGGTCGGAGATGAGGTAGTGCAAGCCATCAAGCCCACTCTGCACAGGTGGCAGGAAGCGATCCGGCCCTACAGAGACGGCCACTTTTCCCTGGACCTCTGGGAGGCAAATCGACAGCAATTGAGGGATCGAGGCGTCACCCAGATCGAGACTGGCAATGTTTGCACGGCCTGTCACGCCGGCGAGTTCTTCTCTCACCGCGCGGACAGAGGCGAGACGGGCCGATTCGCGACCCTTATGGGCCTCAGGAAGTCGGCATGACAGACGTCAGGAGCAACGTAGCAGTCCTCAACGAACGCATCGCCGCGGCGGCCATCAGAGCGGGGCGGCAACCAGAGGAGATCACTCTGGTAACAGTCACAAAGACCTTCCCCCCGGAGAAGATTCGAGAGGCATGGGAAGCCGGACTGCGGGTGTTCGGTGAAAATCGGATACAGGAGGCGGAGCCAAAGATACTCTGGTCGCGAGAGGAGGGCCTCGGCTTCGACTGGCACATGGTGGGGCATCTCCAGCGCAACAAGGTGAAGAAGGCTATCCAGCTGTTCAACACCATTCAGTCAGTCGACAGTCTGCGGCTAGCGCGGGAGATCGAGCAGAGGTGCCGGGCCGCGTCCCTAGGAATGCGCCTACTGCTGGAAGTGAATGTAACTGGAGAGGCAAGCAAGCATGGCTTCGCAGTGTATGAGGAAGATGGAAAGCAGGTGGACGAGTTCCTCGGCGCGGTGCAACAGATCGTAGCCATGCCCAACCTCAAGCCGCAGGGCCTGATGACGGTAGCCCCGTTCGGCCCTCCCGAGGAGCAGCTGCGGTCTTGCTTCCGCCGCGTCAGTCTACTTCTGGACAGACTACGGGAGCAATTCCCAAGCCACCACTGGCAGCACTTGTCAATGGGCATGACCGATGATTTCGAGGTGGCTATTGAAGAGGGTGCTACCATCATCAGAATCGGTCGCGCCATCTTCGGCAAGAGGAGCGACCACTAGGAGGACAATCAATGACCGTACAGGCTCTAGCCATCCAGACTGTCGACTTGATCTTCACCTTCTTATACCTGGCCATTATGGCGAGGATAATCCTGTCCTGGTTCAGATTCGATCCCTATCATCCGGTGTCCGTTTTCCTGTACCGGGTGACCGAACCGATCCTCAGCTTCTTCCGCGGCATTATCCCCCCCGTGGGCATGCTCGACCTGAGCCCCATCGTCGCGATAGTTGTGTTGGGCATAGTGCAGCAGCTGGTCTTCTTCGTATTGCAGGGATTATAGATCTGACCCCACGGTGAGACAGCGTGACCCAAAACAGAGTCAGTCGCGATCACCCTCACCCCACTGATACCCCAGTGGTCATTCCCATCCGCGTGGTACCGAGCGCCAGCAGGAGCGAGATCGTGGGCTTGGAGGGGGACACCCTGAAGGTCCGCGTCGCCGCACCGCCGGTCAAGGGCAAAGCGAACAGAGCGCTCGTCAAACTGCTGGCCAAGGCGCTTGGAGTCAGTAGCAGCCAGGTGGAGATAGTCAGGGGGCACAAAGCCCGCCGCAAGACGGTGCAAGTGCGCGGCATAGATGCCGACGCGGTCTCAGACCTCATACGAAGGGCCAAAGACCCCACGGCTAAACTCTAGGGGTACTAAGAGCTCCAGTATGGCTCCTGCTCCAGGGCAGGGCTATTCGTCAGATTCCTGGCATCCCCGCCCTGAGTGTTCATCATGAACAAATCCCAGTTGCCATCCCTGTTCGAGTAGAACAGTATTGCTAAGCCATCATCGGACCACGAGGGCCCGTGATCGTCGGCTTGCGGGTAGTTCGTCAGATTCCTCTGCTCAGTGCCATCGGCGTTCATCACGAGTATCTCCATGTTGCCGCCCCGATAGGACTCGAAGGCGATCAAGGAGCCATCGGGGGACCAGGCCGGAGATAGATCGAGATCATCATTGAAAGTCACGCGCGATTCCTGCGACCCGTCAGCATTCATCACGTAGATCTCCAGATTGCCATCCCTCTCCGACACAAATGCGATCTTGGAGCCATCGGGAGACCAGGCCGGGGAGTAGTCCGGCTCTTGATTGAAAGTCATCCTCGCTGGCTGCGAGCCATCAGCGTCCATCATGTACAATTCCCAGTTTCCGTCCCGCAGGGAGGAGAAGACTACCTTCGCCCCATCTGTTGATATCGAGGGGGTCCAGTCCGCTGCCGAGTTGTTCGTCAGGTTCACCGGCTCGGAACCATCCATGTTGGCGCGATAGATCTCCAGGTTGCCGTCCCGCCTGGACACAAAGGTCAGCCAGCTGTGGTCTGGCGCCCAGACCGGAGAGTTATCGTCGACATCGTTCTCCGTCAGCCGCTCCACCAAAGATCCATCCCGAGACATCGCATAGATGTCCCAGCTGTCCGAGCCCTCATCCCACTGGACATACGCGATGTCAAGCGTGGGCGGTCTCGGCGTAGGAACAGGTGTCGCAGTCAAGCGCAGGTCGGGCGTAGGCGTGATGAGGGCATACGACAGAGCCGAAGACTCGCTGGTCTCAACCGGCGTGGCGTTGGCCTCGCCACCACCCCTGAGAGGCGGCCAGGAAATCAGACACAACAGCGCTATGGCTGTCAGCGCCAGCATACCTATCAGGGGCCACAGGAATCTACCTATCCAGTCCCCTGCCTTGGCCGCCACCCTACTCGTCCCCCTCATTTCCACTTGGGGTTCCAGGCCTCGTCGGGCAGTCAGCCACATCTTCGCCAGTTCCACTCTGAACTGGTAGCTCATCGCGCCCAACTCCTCTAGCACGTCCTTTTCAACAAGCTCTCCGCATGCCTGGCGGATCTCCGAAGCAGACAAAGCGGCACCCGTACGTCTCAACACATACCTCAAATCTTCCTCAAGGAAGATCCCGCGAACGCCACGCAGAGAAGCGAGTGCGATCACCACGGTTCTCGCCCCAACGGAGACCTTGCTCCACAAATGTTCCATGTAGGGCGACGCCACATCCAAGACACCCTCGACGATGGCTTCCACATCCTTCTGTGCTACCCGACCGTCGATCACACAGCGCTCAAAGACGGCGTGACAGAGCAGCTGAACGAAGTACGGGTGGCTGGAAGAAAGGTCCAGGATTCGTCTCACTGCTCGATAGTCGAACTCCAGGATCCCCTGGCTGGGCTGGAGGACCAGGTCGGTCGCCGAGGTGTCATCGAGGGGCCCCAACCGGAGACACTGTGCATCTCCGAATAACTCAGCAACCTGTTGTGGCCACTCTTCAACGCTCAGGAGAAGACTGAGATTCAAGCCGCTATCCATCAGGCTGCTCAGGTAGGCGAAGAAACCCTCTCGCAGCCCGCGCTCTCCAGTATCCAGGGCATCAAGTCCATCAAAGGCCAGCATCAGGCGTCTCCGCTTGAGCGCCGCGTACACCCGCGGG